>JAZFSJ010000527.1:0-4694 GCA_036446115.1 Thermodesulfobacteriota bacterium
TAAAAAGAGAAATGAAGAAAAACCTACTCAAAAACAGATAGATACAATGTTTGCCCAGCGGATAGAGTGGGTGAGGTTTAACTTTATGGAAAACCGCTTTTTCCAGGGTGGGATCAAATTTGGTGCCCCTGCTGAGAGTTTCATGCTCCATAACCTTCCCCCTGTGGTCAAATTCTAAGGGGTTAAATAGGGCCCGTTTATATATCCAATTTTTCATAAAAAAACCCCTTGAAAAACTATTCCCCAAAATGTTATGGTGATTTTTCGGGCTTGATCATTTTGCGGCTAAATACCCATAGTTTCACTTTTTCCGTACCTACTAAAGTACAGGATTTTCCTTGACACAAAAACAAAAGTTTGATTATATATGAGTGCACTCATTATTTTAGATGGCTGCTTCTCAATTCACCTTCTCATTGTTCGATATATCCTCAAATTATGCATAAAACTTGCTCAATAATGACAACCTGATAAACTACTCTAAAACCTTCAAAGCCGGAGTAAAATATGAATACATCCCTATCAACAACTAAAAACATTATGGAAGCCATATCAAAAGCCGTGGGAAAGGAGAATGTAGCAACTGATCCGGAGACTCTCAAAAAATATTCCTGCGACACCAGTCTACTGCCCCCACATATGCCTGATATGGTAGTTAAGGTCAAAAAGACCAGTGAGGTGCAGGCAGTCCTCAAAATTGCAAATGAAAATAATTATCCGGCAGTCCCTCGCAGCTCCGGCACAGGAAGCTATGGTACCGGCATCCCCGAGGAGGGAGGCCTAATCCTTGATCTTTCAGGTATGAAGAGGATACCACGCACCGATACCCGCAACCGCTGGGTACTTATCGAGCCCGGTGCAACCTTCGGGAAACTCGAGGAGGAGCTCGCCAAACACGGCATGCAGCCGCTCAATCCCCTGCTTCCCCGTAAAGACAAGTCAGTTATCACAAGTGTGCTGGAGAGGGAGCCTGTGCTTACCACTAAAACCGAATGTGATGAACCCTTAAGGACCATGGAGCTGATATGGGGAACAGGCGAACTTTTAAGAACCGGTTCCATGTGTGTTGATATCATCCCGGCAGAAGAGATTCCGGACAAAACCAACTCTGACCTGTGCAGCACCGGTGGACCCGGTGTTGACTGGTGGAGGCTTTTAACCGGCTGCCAGGGCAGCTTTGGTGTCGTTACCATTATGAACGTTAAGATTTTTCACAAGCCACTTAAGCAGAAGGTGGTATTTTTCCCCTTTGATAAATTGGAAGATGCGGTGATGCCTTTCTACACCGTGCAAAAGCGTGAGATTGGCCACGAGTGTTTCCTTCTGAACAACTACGACATTGCAGCTATCATGGCTGAAAGCGACAGTGAAATTCCCAAGCTCACACAAAAGCTGCCAAATTACTGTATAGTCTTGAATCTCTGGGGAGGTCAGTTCTTTCCGGAAGACCGCATTGCCTATGAGGAAAAGGCTATTGCTGAAATTGCAAAACGATACAATTTTACCCCGGGCAGCAAATTAAATGGTGTAGCAGAGGCTGACACCCGTTTTCAAAAGATGCTCAACCGCCCCTGGGAAGGTGATGTCTACTGGAAGGAACGACAGATGGGCGGATGTCTGGAGGTTGTCTTTGAGAGTGGTCTTGATAAGGTACCTTCATACTGGGAACTCTTCAAAAAGATCGCAGGAGAATCCGGCATAGATACCAAGAACCTCGGCCTTTACATTCAGCCCAGGCAGCGGGCACGCGTCTGTCACGTAGAGTTCCACATCCCCTGTGATCCTGACAGTGACGAGATAGAAAACGTGAAGACATTCCACAAAAAAGTAAGCGAAGCCGTCATGAATGCCGGGGCCTTTTTTCTACCGGCCCTATTATGACTGGGCCGAGATGATTTATTCAAGGTCCGGCTATACCCACGAGACCATTAAAAAACTGAAAAAAATACTTGATCCCAATAGAACCCTGAATCCGGGAAAGCTTAATCTATAAGTTTTTAACCACAGAGCACACAGAGAAAGAATTTAAATCTTTAAAAACTCTGTGCACTCCTTTGTTTCCACAGTTTAAAAGAACGCGTACTAAATGCACTAAATACAAATATTAAAAACAATAGAAATAAAATATAACGATAGGAATATAATAGAAGTATTTAGACAGAAACCCTATTAATAGAAGAGAAAACAGAGAGGGGAAAAGGCAAACGCATCTAAATTATTGATATTTAGTTTCCTCAGTGTTCTCTGTGGTTAAGCTTTAAAAAAGGAGGGACGATGGCATTTTCAGATATTGCCTACAAGGCACTCCAGGACGTCGTTGGTAAGGAGAATGTAACCAACGACCCAATTATATGCCAGTCATATTCACGCATACAATGGACCGCTGACGGGTGTGTACAACGATCAGAGCTCGGCACTAAAATGAGACCGGACTGTATAGTCATGCCGGGCTCAACCGAGGAGGTACAGGCCGTTATTAAACTGGCTAACCGTTATGATTTTGTGTTTATCCCCCGCGGAACAGGCATGATAAACAGCGCATTCGCCAATCCGGGTCAGGCCATGATAGGAAAGGGAGTCGTTATCGTAGATCCCAAGCGGATGGATAGGATTTTAAAGATTGACAAAGACAATATGTATGCGGTTATAGAACCCTATGTAACCTTCGCCTCCCTTCAGGCAGAGGCAATGAAGGTGGGGTGTACCATGCCGACTCCCCCTGCAGGCTCTCAGATATCAGCCCTGGCAAATATCCAGTGGCACGGCGCCTATGGTACTTCCTGGGTTGCAGCGCTGGGTGCTCACCAGCTGCTTGCATTTGAGCTGGTTCTTCCCAATGGTGAACTATTAAGAAGCGGCTCCATAACCCAAGCAGGCAGTGATGACTGGATCTGGAACGATGGCCCGGGACCTGACCTTCGCGGTTTTTACCGCGGTGCACAGTTCGGACACGCAGGCGGCATGGGGATGGTCACCAAGATATCTACTCGGCTGTTTCCCTGGCCTGGCCCCTCGGTATTCCCCACCCAGGGAAATGCGGTTGAAAAGGAAGCCCACTTTCCCAAAGACAAAGTCCGATGGTATATGATTGACTTTCCCAAGGAAATCAAGCCGTATCCTGAAAACGAAGAGAAGCAGCTGCGCTGGACATGCGACCTCCAGTACGAGATAGCCAAAGCTGAACTTGCCATAGTGGTACAGCACAATGCAAAGCAGTTTATGTGGACCTGGGCAGCCCGCAGCAAGGAGGAGTTTCACAAAGGGGCGAACGAGGACTTCTTTCCCCACGGGTACAATATCGTGGGACTTTGTGCCCTTACCAGTCTGGAACAGCTTGAATATGAGGAAAAAGTTTTAAAGCACATTGTGCAAAAAATGGGGGGTAGCTTTCTTTCCGAAGACTCACCCGACCCGCTGGACAGGGAACGTTACAAGGTCTGGATGCGCATTACCAATGACTGGATCCGGGTCGGCCACTCAATGCGTTTGAGCCGTCCCACCGATTGTTTCCACCAGGGAACAGCCTGTCTTGACTCAATTGATACGGTAGCAGATGAGATCCTCAGGGCAAATCGTTTGCAGAGAAAACTGCGTGAGGAAGGTCAGGGAACTCACCTACTCCCCATCAGCTTTCACGGGGGGTGGATCAGCCCCACTGAGAAAGGGTACGGGGCGCTGATGACCACCGACCTCTGGCCTGAGCAGGAACCTGAAAAGGCATCTGAGGCTATTAAGTTCCTTCTGGGAAACCTTAAGGGATGGATGGAAACCAAGAGCGCAGCTTCTACCGTCATCTTCCTCGGCCCTGTCTATGATTTGCTTGGGCCACAGTTCTTTAATGTGCACCTGCTGGTGAAGGCCATGAAGCGGGAGTTTGACCCCAATAACGTTTCCAACCCGCCCTACGCCACAACGCCGAATGTGGTACCCCCGGAACAACTGGCGGAGATGACAAAGGTATTATAAAAAAGAGACGAACCACGAAGCACACGAAGAAACACGAAGGAAAAAGAAAAAATAAAAGGAGGAGAAAAAGTGTCTGAACAAGAGGGAACCATTGAAAAAATGTTGCTTCCAAAACCGTTTAATTTTTTTGACAGTCACGGCCATCCCGGTCTGGAGAAAAAGGGCATTACCGAAAGGCCCGGCTGCTTTGATATGTGGGCCGGTAACACCGTCAGTGCCAGAAGCTTAATGGGGGCACGGGCTGTCCTGGGAGACTCCAACCCCACCAAAACCATCACCAAACCGGAAGAATGCCCCGAGTTTACTCCCGAAACTTTTATACAGTTTATGGACAATGCACACGTTGAGGGCATGTGCCTCCAGTGCATCCACGGTATCTCGGACCCCTACCCCGGAAATGAAAAGGGATGGAAGTGGTATGTTCCCAATGAATATGTAAAGAAAGAGTTCATTGATGCTTTTCCGGGACGTTTCACTGCAGTTGGTGGAGTACATGCGAGATATGGGAAAGAGGCGGCGGTTGAAATGGTTATCTCTGCTCATGAATGCGGTTTCCCCGGCTGCAAGTTTCATACACCTACTGCAGGATACCCCAACAACCCTGACCTGTACCCGGCATATGAGAAAATGGTGGAACTGGATATGCACCTCCAGGTACATACAGGTCAGGAAGAGCTCCCCGGCACCAGGGCCAAGTACCAGGATCCCATGTATCTTGATGATGTGGG
>JAZFSJ010000528.1:0-2904 GCA_036446115.1 Thermodesulfobacteriota bacterium
TTAACTGAGCGATTATAGAAATATAAATATTCTAAATTTCTACCAATATTTGTTATCTTTGTCAATAAAAAAAATAACTGGTGAAGATAAATCTACTGGTATGATTCTGGTTATTGTGTGCTTTTAAAACCCCATGCTTTGCACGGGGAAGTAGTGAGCGATGATGAAAAAACGTTAGGCAAGTGGTACTTCCATCTTCAATTCTTCGATTTTATTATTTATAGCTTCAGCTTGAGAGAAATCTGGCTTTATCTCCAAAACTCTCTCGAAGTGGTGGAGGGCCTTTTTAAGATCTTTTTTCTGGTAGAGGTAGATAATAGCCAGGTTAAAGTGGGTTATGGCCAGATGTGGGTTGATCGCTAAGGTTTTTTTGAACATATCTATTGCCTGATCATACCAACCTAGTCCTCTGTATGCATTTCCCAGATTATTCATGGCATCTGTGAAGTGGGGTTTTAACCGTAAGGCTTCTTTGAATTCATTTATGGCATGCTCATACCACCCTTTGTTATTATAAACCGCACCCAGATTGCAGTGAACTTCTGGGAAATCGGGTTTTAATATCAGTACCTGCTTGAATTCTTCTATGGCCTTATCATACATACCTTTGTTCTTATAGCAGATGCCTAGATTATTGTGGGCTTCCACGTCATTGGGATCGAGCAGGAGTGCCTTGCTGAAGTGTTCTTTGGCTAGCTCAAACTGCCCCGTTTGCTGATAAATAATGCCCAGATTGTTGTGGGATTGAACATGATTTGGGTTCCTCCCCAAAATCTTGTTAAAGATCCTAATAGCGCGATCATATTCCCCCTTCAACTCAAAAGTATTGGCCAAATTATTAAATGCTTCAAGATTACGGTTTTTGCACATGAGAGCCATTTTTGAAAACCAAGGGATATTCAAACCCTGCTCTCTATAGGCTAATCCTAAGTTATTATATACTTCGGGATACTCTGGCTTTATTTTTAAAGCTTTCTTAAGATGAGTTATCGCCTCCTTATGCTTTCCAATGCTTAGGTACTCAACACCAAGGTTGTTCTGCGCACGGGCACAGCGAGGTACCGTTCTCACAGTTTTACCCCAGAGTGTCATTCCATCCTTCCAATCTTTGTTACGATCAAGGATTCTTAGGGAGAACAGCACAATAATGGCGATAAAAATGGAAAATATAAGGGGGGAGCGTCTTTTATCTTCTAACAGGGCGGTAAGAAAAAGAGCAACTGTAAGGCAAAAGCCATATGAGGGTAGGTAGAGGTAGTGTTCTGCGAGTAGTTCGTGATGAGGGACGATTTGGCAAACTGGGAGCAGTGTGACAAAAAACCAAATTCCGCCAAAGACTGCCCACTTATTTCTGAGAAGCGTTCTCACAATAATAAGAAAAATAGACAAAAGCAGTATAAGCGAGAGAAAAACCGGCCACTCAAAGAAGGATGAGACAAGGGGAAAGGCATCATAGGAGTAGTCGGCTACGAGGTTTATAGGAAATATAAGCAGTTTTATATAGTGGAGTAAAATCTTGCCTGTGGTAAGGAGAGTAGTCAATAGGCTGTCGCCATAATATCCCTTTTGGTGGGATGGGGAACTGATGAAAACCTTGTAATAGCTAAAAGCCAGTGCCCCCATAAAAAAGATGCTGTAAAAATATTTGTATCGTGTCCATATCTTCTTTAGAGCAGATAATAACGCTTTGACAGGGGTTGGCTTCAGTTCTTTTGACTCTTGAGGCAAATCGTTTACTAGGTCATAGATGAGAAAGATTGCTGGCAGGGTGACACCCATTTCCTTGGAACCGATACTTAGAAGGTATGCAGTCATTGCAAGGAGTATAAAAGTGAATTGGTGTGTCTGCCTGTGCTTAAGAAAGGCATAGAATCCGGTGAGGTAGAATAGAGCAAAAAGAACATCTCTCCTCCCGGCTATATAGGTAACGGAATCGGTGTGAACTGGGTGAACTGCAAAAAGGAGAGCTGTAAAAAATGCAGTAACCCGATGTCCTAATAAAAGGAGTGTTATCAGATAAACCAAGAGGGCGCTGATGATATGGTAAGTGATGTTTGAAATGTGGTAGCTTAGCGGGTTTAGTTCAGAGAAGTGGTAATCAATTGCATAAGATAGTGCTCTTATAGGTCTATAACCCCCTTCTTGTGTGAAGATACTGATAATGTCAGTTATAGTATTTAGAGAAGGGAGCGTTTCATTACCCTGAATTAAAGGAAGATCATCAAAAACGAAGTCATTATTTAATGTGTTAAAATAGATGATCCAAGGTGTAATAGAGAGGATGAGGAAGGGGAGAATACTACAAAGAATTTTTTTGGCTGAGTTTATATTTTTAAACATCACTACATAAACAAAAAACCCACCTCATTCGGCAGGTTTTTTGTTGAAGAGTAGATTAAAGTTCACAATTAACAGCCAGCAAGGCTTTTAATTACATAGTAGTAACAGGGGTTTCTATTTTAAACTGAAATTGAAGAGGATTTTCTTCAGATGGAGAAGTGAGATTTATAATTACAAGTGCTATACCAAAAGCATATGATCCAACTTCAACTTTTGCTTTTGGCATCCCGGAGGCGGAGGTGATCCCGAATTTCATGTCAGTTCCGCCGGCACCTCCAACACCACCGATGCCTCCTCCAACTCCCCACAGCAGTACAAGCCAGGTTCCCGGCTGTAGTGACCCCTTATCTATCTCGAGGGTAGCTTCAAGCCTCTCATTAAATGCGGACAGTATATTTATACCGTGTATACCAAAAGATGTGGATTGGGTTGTTGAAAGGATGTAGGATTGTGATCGAAGCAATATGGCGGTTTCAAAACCTTGATTGGGGCCTATCTTTCCTAACCCCCCGGCTCCTGCAAAATCTGCATGAATTAAAAGTGCAAAGGTGATGATTAAGGAGA
>JAZFSJ010000529.1:0-2203 GCA_036446115.1 Thermodesulfobacteriota bacterium
TGTATATATTACATCCTATACACAGTTCAATCCGGATAAAAGGGGTTATAATATAATTTGGTTTGTGGTGTAAACTCTAGCCATTCAATTATTGTTGAACGTTGTAAAGGAAAACAAACATATCCACACTCCCCCTCACTGAGAAATCAAACCCTAAGGCACATACATTCCATAGGTTACAACAATATTTACTATTTAACACTTAATGGTAAGTGAATTGCAACTATTTAGAGATGGATTTTAAGCGAAAAACTCTTCCAAGATAGATAGACATAGGCAACAATCAAAAGGGAGTTTTAATTTATGAAAAAGATGATGACAACACAAAAATTTTGCAAAAGCGAAGCGGTACGATTTGGATGGAATACGATGAAAAGTAATCTCGGCTTTTTCATCGGTCTCTTAATAGTGGTGGGATTAATTAATTTTGTTCCAGGTTTCATCGCAGAATTAATGAAAGAAGATGCTCCTGCCCTGTCAATTATTATTAGCATTGCTTCTTCGCTTTTATCTATGGTAATCCTGATGGGTTTAATTAGAATTGCCCTAAAACTCCATGATAATGAAAGAGGTGAATTTACTGATCTTTTTTCTTGCTTCTCCCTGTTTTTTAAGTATCTGTTCGGCTCAATTCTTTACGGGTTAATTATCCTTGGAGGGACGATGTTACTATTTATTCCTGGTATTATCTGGGCAATAAGATTTCAGTTTTTTAGCTATTTTATCGTTGACGAAGGGCTTGGTCCAATAGAAGCCCTGAAGAGAAGTTCTTTGATTACAAGAGGTGTTAAAGGGGATTTGTTTCTGTTCGGTCTATTGCTGGTACTTATCAATTTACTCGGAGCACTCTGTCTATCGATTGGTTTATTTGTTACTATTCCCACGACAATGGTGGCCATGGCTTTTGTCTATCGCAAGTTGCTGACTCAAACGGATATTCAGGGGACTGAAACAATGGTTAGTAAAAAGAAAGGAAGCATTGAAAGTGCTGCGATCATCTGGGCATTTCTGATTTCGCTTCTGCTATTCTGGTTGCCGATCATTGGTCCACTCATTGCCGGGATAGTGGGTGGAAAGAAAGCGGGCAGTGTTGGCTCTGCGATCATCGCTGTGTTCTTACCCTGCATTGTATTTGGTGTTGGGATGAGCGCAATTTATGTGAACTATATAAGCGTTGTTCCACTTCACGAAGCTGTAACTGGTGCGGGAGGATTCACCATCTTAATCTTATCACTTGTTTCTATTGTCCCACTCTTGTCTGGTGCCATCATAGGAGGAGAACTTGCGTAAAAAGAAGGCTTAAAGGTGCGAGTAACGGCCACCTAATCAGTCGCTCCGCCTGAAACATCAATCATAAAAGGAGGAGGTGAGTCACAAAAATACTCGACACTTGTAATTGAGAAATTGAGACAAGACTTTAGATTGTAGTAAACAACACAAAAGGAGGTAGTCATGGTAAAATCATCAGAAAAGGAAAGGTTAGTTGCGTTCATACTTTGCTTTTTTCTTGGAGGTTTGGGAGTGCACAGGTTCTATGTTGGCAAAGTCGGCAGCGGCATCGCTCAGATGTTGACGGTAGGTGGTCTGGGCCTATGGGCGCTGATTGACCTGATTATGATTTTTTGTGGAGCCTTCGAAGACAAAGAAGGCAGGTTTCTGAGAAAGTAGGCCAGGTGTGGAACACTCAGCGTGTGAAGGCTGGCGTTAGGCTATACAAAAAGGAGGTAAAGATGAAAAGCTTAAGCTTGAAAGTAATGACATTGCTGATGGCAGCTTTGGTCCTCAGTGCTAGTGGTTGTTTCAACGACGAGATGTCAAGCCCAGAAGGGACAGTGAAAGGCTACTACAGAGCTCTATATCAAAACAACTTTAACAAGATGTTGAACTACTGTGATCCTAGGGAAGTCTCAAAAGATGATAGGATATCTGTTTCCCAACTAGAAGCTACTTCCAAACTAGCTAGGGCTATAGGGGAAGAAAGTGGAGCTATAGGGAAAAGTGAATTCAAAATGACGCTCACGGACGTAAAGACCACATTGGTTTCGGAAAAAGAAAGCCTGGTGTGGAAGGATAATGAGTGGTATAGAGTAAAGAACGAGAATGCAACAGTCGAGTTTAGCGCCAAGTGGAATGATGAAAATATCCAAGATACCGTGAAACTAGTATTGTTGGATAATAAGTGGTATGTTGCAGATTTTTAATA
>JAZFSJ010000530.1:0-4038 GCA_036446115.1 Thermodesulfobacteriota bacterium
GCTAGCCGGTATTTAAATTTGATATCACACTTCATGCCTTTCAGCTTTGCTTCAAGGCATTTTGCCGGTAGCGACGAAGGCATATTCATAAATATGTTGAGGAGCAAAATCGTGTCGTAAACGACTACACGTGCAACGGGTAGTTTTGTTTCATCCGGAGGGTGAAACAAGAGAGGCACGCACGTGCCGATAGTTTCCCTTTGCGACCCCGTGAGAAGCACGGGGGTTTCAAAGCAATAAACAAGCGTTGCAGCAAGGATTTTCAAACCGCAGTAGATGGCTACTGCAAATTCTGGGTTTAATCTTTGTACTGTAACAAACACTTGACAATCACCTTTATGAAACGATACATTTGCTTTAATCTTCCACATTTTGTGAATAAAACCACAGAGGACACAGAGGTAAAATTAGTGAAAAAAGCTCTGTGGTCTCTGTGGTGAGGATGTTGGCATGATCTCTAAAAAATCTTCAAGGATTCCCCCTTTTATTGTTATGGAGGTAATGGAAAAAGCTGCCGAGATGGAAAGGGCGGGAGAGCACATTATTCATCTGGAGGTAGGGGAACCTGATTTTGATACACCTCAATGTATCAAAGATGCTGCCTTAAAGGCGATTAAAAGTGGAAAAACCCGTTATACACACAGCCTGGGCCTTATAGAACTCAGGGAATCGATTGCTCACTATTATCACCAGCACTATGGGGTTACAGTCAGCCCGGAACAGATCTTAGTAACCTCTGGTACTTCACCGGCTATGCTGCTGGTATTCTTTGCCCTCCTGGAACATGGAGACGAAGTCATACTTTCTGATCCCCACTATGCCTGCTACCCTAACTTTATAACTATCACAGATGGGGTCCCTCGTTTTATAAAAGTATTTGAAAAGGATGGATTCCAGTATCGTCCAGAGGTTATTGCCAAGAAGATAGGGGGGAAAACCAAGGCAATTCTTATCAATTCACCCTCAAACCCTACCGGCAACCTGCTTGAACCGGAAAGGATGAAAAAAATCAGTGCATTTAAGCCCTACATCATTTCTGACGAGATATACCATGGTTTGGTGTATGGGGATGAAGAGCACTCCATGCTTGAGTTCACAGACCGCTGTTTTGTCATCAACGGTTTCTCCAAGCTCTACGCCATGACAGGCTGGAGGTTGGGGTATATCATTGTTCCCCAAAAATTCATCCGCCCCCTGCAAAAGATGCATCAGAACTTTTTTATCTCCGCGAATGCCTTTGTTCAGTGGGCGGGCGTTGCGGCCTTAAGATATGCTCAAAAAGATGTGGCACGCATGAGGAAGACCTTTGATAAGAGAAGGAAGGTTACCATTGCACGGTTACGGGAGCTCGGCTTCGGCATCACTATTGAGCCAACCGGCGCCTTTTACGTCCTGGCAAATGCCAAGATGTTTTCCAGTAATTCATTTGAGCTTGCCTTTGAAATTCTTAAAGAGGCAAAGGTGGGTGTAACCCCCGGCATCGACTTTGGCAAAAATGCAGAGGGGTATCTCCGCTTTTCCTACGCCAATTCCCTTGAGAATATTGAAGAAGGGATGGAGCGGATAGGGAGATATTTAAAGCGGAAGTTCATTGCTTAGGAAATTATTTGTTTGCCGAATAATCCAGTGACTGTAGGATGTGTTATGGTAATTAAAACGGTTCTGGATACTAGTTGCTTGATGCTGGATAAAATACACACTAAATGTACATATCTAGTATCAAGAATCAAGCATCCAGTATCCTGGCTCACCAGAGAGGAGCTAAAAAGGGTATGTTTGCACGTCCAAAATCACCATATTCTCCCCCTGCGCATGCTGATCGTATCCTCATTATTCACCAGGGCGCCATCGGCGACTTTATTTTAAGTCTTCCTGCCATCGGTTCTTTCAGGCACAACTATTCTGATGCCTCTATTGAGATCTGGGGACACCTGGATATCCTCGAATTAGTTGAGAAAAGATTCTATGCTGATACTATTAGTTCTATCAATCGCAGGGAAATGGCACAGTGCTATAATGAAAACGCGGTGTTAGATGTTAAACTGGTGGAGCAGTTCAAACAATTTGACCTCATTGTTATTTTTGGGCAGAGGCAGGAAATTCTCTTACATAACCTTAAGAAGCATGAGATAAAAGAGGTCTATTGTGTAAATACATTTCCGCAAGGAAAAGAAAGCACACACATCATTGAATACCAGCTATCTCAAATTTTGCGTTTAGGTTTCAAAGTATCTGAGAGAGTTCCTAAGCTGTTTCCCAGCGAAAGTGATCGCAAAAGAGCTTCAGACCTGTTTACACAAAATAAAGTTAGCGATAAAACGCTCAGGGTTGCTATGCATGTTGGCAGTGGAAGCAGGAAGAAAAGCTGGCTGCCTGGCAGCTTTGCTCAACTGAGTGAACAGTTAATTAAAGATGATCACACGACAATCATAGTGCCGATTGGACCTGCAGATGAGAAAATGGTGCGAGAATATTTCGCCCTTATTAGATCTGATGCTATCATCCCGTTTAATAACATCTCCTTAAACAAATTAGCTGCTGTTCTTCATAAGTGCGACCTCTATGTGGGGAATGATTCGGGCATTACCCATCTTGCTGCTGCGGTGGGAATACCTGTAGTAGCGCTCTTCGGCCCAACAGATCCGAGGGTATGGGGTCCACGGGGAGATAAGGTTTTTACGGTGTATAAAGGGCTGGAATGCTCTCCCTGCTCAAGGGAGGAAATGAGAAGGTGCGTGTATCAGGGGTGTATGGAGAAAATTCCTGTGGAGGAAATATATAGGAGGATAAAAGAAACCACGAAGATCACGAAGGGAACTGAAGGAAAAAAGATAAATCCATGAATGGTGCAACAGAAATACTAAATTCTAAATCCCTGGCCCAGACCTGATTCTTATCGTTGGGGGTCTATGTGACTTTCTTCTGAAACATCGTAGTACCAACAAATTTTTTCAGTAAATTCACGCCAGGGCGGGCCGAAGCACGAAAAAAATCCAAATGATCAAAACACAAAATCTAAAACAATATGTTTTTAAAATACCCCTAGTTCAATAACGAAGTGCAACACAGAGGAGAATAGGGTATCCTTTGTGTATGAAAAAAAGATATAGACACCGTTCATGAATGATTCACACTATAATCAAATGCTGTCTTTGCAGCGCCGATAATGCCGGCGTTATCACCCAGTTTTGCCTGTTCGATCCTGATGGGGTAGTATTTTGTTCTAATTGCCCTTTTTTCCACCTCGTTGATGGTGGGGCTAAAAAGTAGCTCCCCAGCCTTAGCTACCTGACCTCCAATGATGATCATTTCTAAATCGAGAGTGTTCAGCACATTTGCCAGGGAGATGGCTAAGTATCTGCCGGTATCTTCAAAAATCTCCCGGGCCAGTCGATCTCCCTTTATCGCATGTTCGTAAACGATAAGGGAAGTAAGCGGTTCTTCTCCTTTTTCTGAAAATCCTTTAAGGGAAGAATCCCTTCCCTCTTTTAGGGCTAACTGAGTACGGGTGACAATTCCGGTAGCTGAAACATATGCCTCGATGCATCCTTCTCTTCCACAGTTGCAGGGAAGTCCCCCCGGGATAAGGGTGGTATGTCCTAATTCCCCGGCGAGGTCGTTGCTGCCGTGCCAGATTGTACCATTTAAAATAAAGCCTGATCCTAGTCCAGTGCCAAGGGTGATGCAGAGAAGGTTGTCTATTCCCTGCCCTGTTCCCATCCAGTGTTCACCAATAGCTGCTGCATTGGCGTCGTTTTCCAGATAAACCGGCAACTCCGTTAGGCTTTCCAATAGCTTAACCACAGGGGCTTCTTTTACTGTGGGGAGATTAGGAGAAGAGTGAATCACACCAAGATCTAGAGATAGAAATCCGGGAGCGCCCAACCCTATACCTATGACGTCTTCTTTTTTAACCTTTTGTTCTTTAAGAAGTTGGGAAATGCCATCTCCGATATTTTCGACAATATGAACTATTTCTAACTCAGTGTGGGTTGGCTGTTTGTGAATGCCTTTTATTTCACCGGAAGAGTTTATTAG
>JAZFSJ010000531.1:0-2174 GCA_036446115.1 Thermodesulfobacteriota bacterium
GTAGAGGACTTAGCAACTATAGTTGACTGTCCTCAGGTTAATCCTCAGTGCGGTGGTAAGCTTACCAAAAATAAAAAAGGACACAACTGGACATGTAACACTTGTGGTAAGGAAATTGGTGTACTTCAGGTGGTAGTACCACCACGGTAAATGACGGGCCGGTAATTCAGCCAGGTAGAATAACTGCCTTTTAAGCAGTAGGTCGAAGGTTCGAATCCTTCTCGGCCCACAAGGAGATTAAGATGTACCTTGTAGTAGTAGATACTGATAAATACTCAGGAAACTTTGAGCGTGAAATGAGTGCATATATCACTGGAGTAGTAGGTGAATGCGAGGTTGGACTTGAGGAGAAGAACACAGCACGCAAAGAATTGGGCGAAGAGACTATATACTGGTTTGTGCATAACATCTCTCAAATGCCGGATGAACACAATGTTTCGAGACCTTGCGCAATTCGTCCAACGCCTGGATGGTTTAATGATGGAGTTGGCAACCATTGGCAAGACGGCGCAGATCCAAATGAGGTCAGGCGAAAGAAGATTAAATGGTCCATAAAGTATTACACGCCTTTGATTGAAAGAGCGAAAAAGAACATTGCTGATGGTAAACACGCGTGGAGAAGGGATCTCAAAGGGTACGGAGATCGGTTGGAAGCAGTCAAAAGCGGAGGGAGCGATTCTATGAATTTTCAAGCTTATCAGAGTGTCGCTATCTTCTTTAATAGCTTGCCACCTGATAACATCATGGAAGTTATTATAAAGCGTGCTGAAAAGTTCAGTGAATCGAAAGGTATCACTATAGAAAACTTTCAACTAATACACGTTGAAACGGTTGAAACGGTTGTCTGGAAGGGTTTAAAAAGGGGAGCATGACTGAATATTCGAATCCTTTTTGGCCTACAAGGAGGTAAAATGGGACACAAAACAAAACTAAAAGCAGGACAGATAATTGACCTTTTTGGTCATAAACTGAGAATAAAGGAAATCCAATATATAGTTGGGTACATCGATAGAGCAGTGGTGTCTTGTAAACCACACTGTTGCACGACGCCAAGGCACATTGTAATGGAGCTGCCGGTAGATGTTTTGGAAGGAATAGTAAAGGAGGGGAAGATTATCACCTAAGAAAGGAGAATAACTCATGATTATTGTTATATGGTCAGACCATGATGGCACACAAATAGAAGAGTTTGGTGAGGGACTCGACGGAACGGTTAGAGCCGAAGCCAGGATTTTGGAGCTTCACAATCTTGCTGCAAGCTCAGACAGCCACGCTACCACGATAGACATGGTTATAAGAGGCCAAAAGGTAGTATACGAGGTAAAAGAAGTAGCTTTTGTAATTAAAATAAAGAACCAATTATAGCCGTGTACCCGAGTGGCTTAAGGGGGTGGCTTGCAAACCCACTATTCGCTGGTTCGAATCCAGTCGCGGCTTCAAAAAAGAACGGAGGTGTAACATGGGTATAACATTGATAGGTTTATTATTGGCCAATTTCATTGCTTTTCTTATTTCATGTGGCGAAAATGTATGGGAAAAACAAAAACTCGTTTTAGGATGGCTTTGTCCTATTTTCAGTACAATAGTAATCTGTGCTGTTGGTATTGCTAACTGGGGATCTTATTCAAGGTATGTAGATCTAAGGGCTACTTATGATGCCACCATAGAACAGTACGCAACATCTATTGAGATATATGGAGGTAAAGCAGTACTTGATGTCAAGTCCGCTGCCTGGACTGATTTGAAGTACGAAGGTTATCAGAAAAATATTGCGGGGTTTATTGTAGATTTACGAAGGGTAGTATCCAGATATAATAAAAGGCTAGTTAAGCAACGGAAATACGCAGAAAACTGGTTTTTTAACTGGGTCGTCATAGCGCCTGATGATGATATGAAGATCATATCTATGAAAGCAGCACAAAATTATAAAGTTAAAGGTTAAAAAACGGGGCGTGGCGCAGCCTGGAAGCGCGCCTGCTTTGGGAGCAGGAAGTCGGAGGTTCAAATCCTCTCGCCCCGAAAGGGTTTAAGTATGCAGGCGTTGCTAACTCTGACCGAAGGCGACACGGAGGGATACCGCAAAAGATGTGCAAGTATGCTGGAGCATTTCGGCGGAACCGAAAAGCCCGAAGACGCCATGTGGGTCGTCTGGACTTATGTGCTGGCACCGGATG
>JAZFSJ010000532.1:0-2639 GCA_036446115.1 Thermodesulfobacteriota bacterium
TGGCAGGTCATACACCTGTCCACATGGCTTGTCCGTTTAAAGTGGTCTATCATTATCTGTTTTATCTCAAGGGGCTCACTTTGTATTTTTCCCCTTTCCCGATCGCTCTTGGCCAGCTTGAGGGCAACAGATTTATATTCACGTTGATAGTGTTTCCACTCCGGCTCCAGATCACGCCAGAGCCATACACAGACAAGCACTAATAATAATGCACTCGCAACAGCAAATAAACGATTCCACATTTTTTTGATACCTTTGTGTTAAAACTCCAGTTGATCAATAGGATTCAAGGATTCGAGGGTTCAAGTGTTGTATTGTAAAATGCAGTCAATGCTTCCTCAGCAAGTGTTAAACTTTCTTTATTCTCTTTTGGATTTCTTCCATACCCCTTATTTACTTTGAGCATTTCACTTGAATCCTTGATTCCTTGGCCCCTTGAATCTTTTGTATTAATTCCTCCATTCTTCTAGTGTGTCGTCCAATGCTCCCAGGGCCAGTACCATTCCCATCCCGGTCCCCTGCAGTATTCACCAACCAGGATGAGTACCACGATAAAAATCACTGACAGGGTAAATATTGTCACAAGCGTTCTTCTCTCAGGTGCACACCAGACCCCTACCCCTTTGGGACTTCGATCAAAATAGGGAAGTACTAAGAGAGCAATGATAACCAATCCGGGGATAACCACCCCTGACCAAAAGGGTGAAGCCCAGCTAATCATTTCCTGAATCCAGAGAAAGTACCAGGGGGCTTTAGCCGGACTGGGTGTCTTCTCTGGATTGGCTATTTCCTCCAAAGGTGCATTGAAAAAATAGGAAATAACCAGCAGCCCCACAATAGCAATGATGGAAAAGGTAAGTTCTTTAGAAACCAGGTGGGGGAAGGTTGACTCGGTATCTTCCGGTTCCTTATCTGTGAGAAGAGATTCCCCCTTCATCACGGACATAAGGGCGTACTTTTTTTCTGGTGTTGCAGGAAATATCTCCTGAGAGGAAGCATCTTCAGGTGCTTCAACAGGGGGGCCGGAAATTCCTCCATCCTTTCTGATCCTCCAGAAGTGGATACCCATCATCACACAAATTACCATGGGTAACACAAAGCAGTGTAATACATAAAACCGAAGGAGGGCATTTTGCCCTGTAACATTCCCTCCCAGCAACAAAAACTTTATGGTCTTCCCTATCAGGGGAACACTACCAGCGATATTGGTCCCCACTGTCACCCCCCAGTAAGAAAGCTGATCCCAGGGCAGCAAATAACCGGTGTAGCTAAAAGCAAGAGTAACAATAAGCAGAAAGACTCCCCATACCCAGTTGAACTCTCTTGGAGCTTTATAGGCCGCGGTATAGAAGACACGACAGAGGTGGAGGAACACTACGGCAACCATGCCGTGGGCTGACCAGCGGTGTAAGTTCCTCATAAGCACGCCGAAGAATACCGCAAACTCAAGATCCTTCATGTCAAAGAACGCCCTCTCCACAGAGGGGGTATAGTAGAACATCAAAAATGCCCCGGTCACCGCTTCAATAATGAAAAGGAGTAGTGCCAGTCCGCCAAGTCCAAAGGTATAGTTGAATTTCAGTGCATGCCTCCTCACCTTAACCGGATGTAGGTGGAGAAAGAGGTTGCTCATAATAGTAAGCGCCCGATTGGTTTCCGTATCAGGATAGCCATGACGCACGATAGATTTCCACACCCGTGACTCTACAATCCTCTTTCTCCAGACATTGATATCTAATGTCATGATGGTTCCCTCTTAATTACACTTTTTACACTTTGAGCCTGAACTCCCTGTTTACTTCCTTACCCTTATCAACCACCATTCTTCCATCTCTATCCACACTGATTTCCAATCGTGGAAGCGGGCTAGGAGCAGGCCCTTCGCCATTGATTCCCGCTCGATCAAACTTGGCTCCATGGCAGGGGCAGTGAAATCCATTCTCGCTTTCCATCCATAATACCCTGCAACCAAGATGAGTACATATGGCAGACATGGCAAAGATACCATTCTCATCTCTATCAATGAAAACCTTTTCCTCCGAAATTAAGGTAGGTATACCTTCTGGATAATCTTCAGGTTTGCCTGCTTTAAACTTGGCAGGAGGTTCATAAAGCACACTGGGTATCATAGATCGAACCATCCCTACAAGAAACATTCCCGTGGCAGTGAGCAAACTCCCCCAGCCGACCAGGGAAAGAAAATTACGCCTGGTTACCTCTGATGTTCCATCGGGGATCTCTTTATCATCTATTGCCATTCTGACATTTCCTCCTCTTAAATTAAAATGAGGACACAGATCTCCGCAGATTTTCGCAGAAAATTAATTTCTATCATTATCGCACTCTCCCAAATCTTTTAAAAAAAACCATAACCAAGGATGCTTTAAATTCTTGAAAAGCATTAATCAACTTTCTCATTAGTTCTTTATATTTATCCTGATAATCTGCGTCCAAAAAATTAAAAAAGTTCCGTTATAATCGCTCCGGTGGGGCACCTTATTTCACAGAGTTTACAGTGGAGACAGCGATCATCATCTTTAATAATACCAGTCCCTTCTCCCACACCTTGAGGGTTTTCCTTAAAAGTTTTCAGGGTATGACAAAAAGCATCTCTTACCATCTGATCTACTTTTGTATCC
>JAZFSJ010000533.1:0-2395 GCA_036446115.1 Thermodesulfobacteriota bacterium
GCGGGAAACTATGAGTCAACCACAGGAGAACCGGTAGAAATAACAGATGAGTTTTTACTACTACAATGGGAAATGATAGAGAAGCTATTTGAAGAAGGGAAAATAAGCAATTGGGAAAGCTATTACCGTCGTAAAGATAAGAAAATAGTCCCTGTTGAGGTGAATATTGCTTATTTATACAATGAAGAAGGAGATATCATTGGGTCAGTAGGTATCAACAGAGACATCACTGAGAGAAGGAAGGCTGAAAAGGAAATCAGGGAGGCTAAAGAATATTTAGAAAATCTATTTAAAACCTCAAGTGATGCAATCATGGTCACTGATCCCCAAGGTACTATAACGATGGTTAACGATGCCATGGAGAAGATAGCTGGTTATTCAAAGGATGAGCTTTTAAAGATGCATTCAGTAGAATTGGCTCCTAAGGGTAAAGAGTATGAAAGAGGAAAAGAATTTGCAATAAAATTATTTGAAGATGGCGTTATTACTAGGTTTGAACATACCTGGATTAGAAAGGATGGAAGTATAGTTGAGATTGAGATAAATGCGGCACTTTTAAAGGACAGCGACGGTACTACTACAGGATCAGTAGCAAGCGTGCGGGATATTACTGAGAGAAAAAGGGTTGAGAGGGAAATCAGAGAAGCCCGAGATTTCTTAGAAAACATCTTCAAGACTTCAGCAGATGGAATTATAATCACCGACCCTCAGGGTACAATTACAGGGGTTAACAAAGCAGTAGAAAAGATGCTAGGGTACACCCAGGAAGAGCTTATAGGAAAACATGTAGTGGAATTTAGTTCCACAACAAAGCAGTATAGAGAAGAAGGTCAGGCAATGATAGCACAATTAATGGAAGAAGGTTCTGTTACTGAAATGGAGCGTATGTGGAATAGAAAGGATGGGACTGTGGTTAATATCGAGGTAAATATGTCACTTCTGAGGGATAAAGACGGTACTATTAGAGGGGCGGTAGGAGGTGTGAGGGATATCACTGAGAGAAAAAGGGTTGAGAGAGAGATCAGGGAAGCCCGAGAATTTTTAGAGAACATCATTTCAACCACCTTAGATGGGATTATTATAGTTGATCCTCAAGGCACAATCACAAGGGCTAACGAAGCAGTGGAAAAGATGCTAGGGTACACCCAGGAAGAGCTCAAAAATATGCATATGTCACAACTGGGTGACTTTGGTGATGATTTTCGTCTCTGGTTGCGGAGAGATATGGTTGGTAAACTGTTTGAGCATGGAAGATATAAAGAATTTGAAGCATGGTGGAAAAGGAAAGATGGGAAACCACTATCTATCGAATTAAATGCTGCGCTTCTTAAGAACAAGGAAGGTGAGATTATTGGAGGAGTTGTTGGTGTAAGAGACACCAGTGAGAGAAAAAAGATCCAGGAAATAGAGATGAAGAATGTTTTTATCTCTAATATCTCCCATGAATTCAGAACCCCCCTCACTCTGTCAATAGGACCCCTAGAAGGGATTCTACGCGGAGAGCACGGATATATTGGAACAGGCACCAAAGACCAGATTGGACTTGCATTGAGAAACAATCGACGCCTCCTTAAATTGGTTAATCAATTGTTGGAGTTTACCCGCTTGGGATCAAAGAGTGAAGATGTCAGTTATTATAAAAAAGATATTAATCAATTCCTATCTGCTATTGTTGATAGCTTTGTCTTTTTAGCTAAGAAGAAAGATATTACACTACATTTTATCCCAGGTAAAGGTAGTGAGCCTGTCTACATAGATCCTGGAAAGATGGAGAGGGTTTTGCTCAACATAATAGGAAATGCCTTTAAATTCACTCCAAGAGGAGGGAGCATCATCATCGATATAGAAAATGGTAAGGAAGAAGTAGAAGGGAATTTTATAAAAATCTCTGTGAAAGATACTGGCATCGGTATTAAAGAAGAAGATCTATCTCACGTCTTTGAAAGGTTCCATCAGGTAGATGGGAGTTCTTACAGAAGACAGGAAGGCACTGGGATTGGTCTATCTTTAGCAAAGGATTTGATCGAATTACAGGGAGGAAAAATAAAAGCAGAAAGTGAATATGGGAGAGGGAGCGCCTTCACGATTTATATTCCCATGGGGAAAGATCATATCAGTAATCAAAATCAAATTAATGAAGAGAGAGATGAAATTATGCTTACCCAGAAAGAGATAGAACTTTCTGACCTTGGTTATGATGAGATCAAGATAAGAGAGGGAAAACCTACTGGCGAAAAGCCACTGATTTTATTCATAGATGACAACTTGGATGTGAGAAGATATGTGACAGGAATTCTCGGCAAGAAATACGAGGTGATCACTGCAGAAGATGGACTAAAAGGCTTAGAGAAACTTAAGGAATATATTCCTGATTTGATCATCTCAGATATCATGA
>JAZFSJ010000534.1:0-6026 GCA_036446115.1 Thermodesulfobacteriota bacterium
CTCCAACAATATTCCCTTCACTATCCCGTTCCACTTTCACCTCCAGAAGCGGAAGCATCCTGGTTAAGAAATTGAGCATGGGTGCTGTTACCGACCTCACATGATTGGGAGTGGCAAAAATAAATCCTTCACACTCCTCCATTCGCTCCAGTATACCTTCCATATCATCCTTAATGACGCACTTCTTTTCACCCGGATTAACACAGGTTAAACACCCATTGCAGTATTTTATATCTTTATCTATGATAAAAAACTTTTCAACCTCCACTTCTCCCCTGCTTTTGCACCCTTCTCCCATCTTATCGGTTAGCACCTCTGTATTCCCTCCCTTTCGAGGGCTTCCAATAATTGCCATGATCTTTTTCATATCAACCTCCCTTTCTAGTAATATAAGCCACATCGTTCACAGGGGTATGAAAGAACACTCCGTTTAACAAAAAATCCGAAATTAAAATTTCAATTGTTTCTCATCCTGACTCCTGCATCTTGCATCTTGTATCCAGAATCCAGAAGATAAACTAGCACGAACAATAATAAATTTCAATCTTTACCCCGTTAGAAACTCATTTTAATTAGCACACAAAGACAAGGAAAGTTACAGAAATCCAACAAAAAAAGGTTGACTTGTTTAACCTTCCCAGCATATGAATATATCTGAGGATGTGCAGTAGTAATTTAAATCACTTCCAAAGGAGAAAAATGATGAATAACAGCACAAAAAAAGGACTTCTCGCTTATGATACGATCTATGGTTCAACTGCTGAAGGAGCCTACTGGCTAAAAGCCCTTATCGGAGAAGACCAGCACCTTGATGTAAAAAGGCTCTGCCAGGTCCTTACAGTAAAACCATATGACTATGTGATCATTGGCAGCTACACCAGATGGGAAAAACCGGACAAACCTACCTACAAATTTGTAGAAACACACTTAAATGACCTCTCCCAGAAAGAAGTAGCCTACTTTCTCATCTGCGGAGAGACTGATGAGACGATGATCTTAAAATATTACGGTAAACCGGCCCATCTGGCTTCCGGACGAAATTTCCTTCTGGATATTCAGGAGAAATATCCTGCCATAAAACCGGTAACAACAGGGGGATTTGGCGGACGCCACACCACCCCTACTCTCGGGCCCAAAGATACTTTCTTTATGTGGACTCTGGGTAAAATGGCCAGAGATAAGCTTCCCTGGGATGGAGTTGATGTCTGGGAATCGCTAGTTCCGGAGAGGGTGGAGGCTTTTGCCAATGAGATTCGAAAAAAGATTCTTTCCCTTCCACCACTGCAAGACGTTGGAAAGTACCGCCGCCACTGGACATCACTTCAGCCGGCATCTATATCAGATGAAAGTAAAGTCAAGTTCATGCCCAGACCTTACACCGATCATTTAAATATTAACGTAGAATTCCTTAAGCGCTCCCGCATCAAAGGGAACATTGATGATGCGATTTCTCTTCTTAAGACCTGGGGAAAACAGGAGGGGCTTGACTTGAAAGAACAGAAAAAGACTCCTTATAATATCTACTTTCATGCAATAAAAGCCTATAATGGGAAAGAGCTCACCATCCATGCCGTTGCCGCTACTCTTCCCGAGGATCCGGGGAATGTTCATATCTCTCTTCGCAGCTTTGACAAACCAAATATAAGAAAAGGTGCTGAAGAGGATATTGCCAAGGCAGAGGCAATCCTCTGGGCCGAGGGAAGGAAGGTAGAAGGCAGGTAATACCATTTCTACCATATGGAGATAAGTTATAAAACGCAGCATAAAAAATCTCGCAAGTTTTCTTATCGCGGTAACGCTGATCTGGCCATCCTTTAGCCATGCTAAGGGAGAAAAAGGACTTCTCGCTTATGACACAGTTTACGGCTCAACCTCCGAAATAGCCTACTGGATAAAAGTTCTTATCGGGGAAGATCAGCACCTGGATGTAAAAAGGCTCTGCCAGGTCCTTACGGTAAAACCCTACGATTATGTGATTATCGGCAGTCACACTAGAAATGAAAAACCATCCAAGGCTACCTATAAATTTGTAGAAACACACTTAAATGATCTTTCCCGAAAAAAAGTGGCATACTTCATCGGCTGCGGGAAGACTGATGAAACTATGATTCTCAAATACGCCGGTATACCACCACATCTCGCCTCCGGACGGAATTTCCTCCTGGACATCCAGGAAAAATTTCCTGCTATAAAACCGGTTACCCTCGGGGCATTCGGCGGTCGTCACGTCCCCCCTGCTCTCAATACCAAAGATGCCTTCTTTATGTGGATCCTGGAAAAAATGTCCAAAAAAGGGCTCCCCTGGGAAGGGTACGATATATGGGAGTCACTGGTCCCGGAGAGGGTGGAGGCCTTTGCCAATGAAATTCGGAAAAAGGTTCTTCGCCTCCCACCACGGAAAGATGTTGAAATCTTCCGTGGCTACTGGAATTCGCTTCAGCCCGCATCGCTTACAGGTAAAAGTAAAGTCAAGTATATGCCTTATCCCTATACCGACCATCAAAGCACCGATAAAGAATTCTATAAGCGTTCCCGCATCAAGGGGAACCTTGATGATGCGATTTCTCTTCTTAAGGTCTGGGGGAAACAGAAAGGTATAGACTTAAGAGAACAGAAAAGGACCTTTTATAATATTTACTACCACGCGGTAAAAATCTATACTGGAGAAGAACTCACCATCCATGCCGTTGCCGTTACCCTTCCCGAGGATGCGGGAAATGTCCATATCTCTTTTCGCAGCTTTGACAAACCGGATAAAAGAAAAGGCGCTGAAGAAGATATTGCCAAGGCAGAGGCAATCCTTTGGGCGGAGGGAAGAAAAGTGGAGGATACCCCATGATTTTAGTGACAGGTGCATCAGGAACACTGGGCAAAGAAGTATCGCGGCAGCTCGCACAAAAAAAGCTCCAATTTCGCTGCCTGGTAAGGAAAACTTCAAAGACAGAAGAGCTTGAGAAGATCGGGGCAAACCTTTGCTACGGAGACGTGACTGACAGGGAATCATTAAAGGAGGCCATGCAAGGGGTAGATAGCGTTATCTCAACCCACACCCTGGGCATGCAAAAGAAAGGATTTACCTTCTGGGAAGTAGACTATAAGGGAAATTTTGATCTCATTGAGTCCCTAAAAGAAAATGGAGGGGGTAAATTTATTTTTATCAGTGGGCTGGGAGTGAGTTTAAATTCCCGATTTCCATTATACCGGGTAAAACAACTAGTTGAGAACCTGCTCAAAACCTCCGGCTTGGACTATACCATCTTCAGACCTTCCGGATTTTTTAGTGACTTTACCATGACAGCAGAATTTGCGAAAAAGCGCCACCTCTACCCTGTTATGGGGGTGAGCAACCACCAGGTTCAGGGAATCCATATGAGAGATCTGGCGTGCTGCGTCATCGAATCATTGAGTAACAGCAAGGCCTCCCATCAAACTTTTCAAATAGGAGGTCCCGAAGTCCTCACCTATAGAAAGATTGTATCGATTTATTCAGAGGTGCTGGGATATAAGGTCAGGTTATTACCCATCCCCCTGGGATTTATAAAGGCTGTGGGCTGGATGGTAGATGCCTTTACAGGCTATCGATACTCCATCCAGGGGTTCGTCGATGCCTTCTCAAAAGACAGCGTCTGTGATAATGAACCGCTCCTTAACACTTTCGATGTAAAATTCAGAACCTTTGAAGAATACTTAAGAGACTTTTTTGCAAAGAATTGAGCGTCTAAAAAATTATTTAATTTATTAAATGCGCAGGTAGTATTACTTATATATCAAAAAGCAATTTTACCCATAACCCACTGCCTCATTTCACCAGAACCCATTACTCCACTACTCTGTTACTCCAGCATTCCAATTGTGAGCGGAGCGAACTAAGCCCTATTGGCTCTATTTGTTGCATCTATTCAATCATTATTTAAACGCCTTTACCTTGATGCTTGAGACCATCCCATCCCGATAACCTGCTTTCTTTGCAAGAGACAGTGCCTTTTCCGGAAGAGTATCAGATTCACTGTCACTGATTAGTCCTTTCACCAAACCTTCATCAAAGACCATTCTCCCCACCACCTCTACATACTTAAAACCAGCATCTTCTATTGTCTTGAGATAATCCCCCTCTTCAAGGGCACCGGCCACGCACCCAACCCATGCATCCATGTTGTCTTTTATCATCTGAGGAAGGTTGTGAGTCACAATATCAGAGATAAGTATTCTCCCGCCCGGTTTTAACACCCTATAAGTTTCCTGAAAAACCTTTTTCTTATCAGGAGAGAGATTGATAACACAATTACTGACTATTAAATCCACTGTTTCATTCTCTATGGGCATTGACTCCGCTTCGCCCAGGCGAAATTCCACATTATCAACTCCCGCTTTCTCCACATTTTCCTTGCCTCTCTCAATCATCTCCGGAGTCATATCAAGCCCGATTACTCTTCCACTCTCACCCACCTTTTTCGAAGCCAGCAGCACATCAATCCCGGCCCCCGAACCGATATCCAATACAACTTCACCCTCTTTAACCCCGGAAAAAGCCAGAGGATTGCCACACCCCAGCGAGTTGTGAGCAGCATCCTCAGGAATGGATGCTAGTTCCTCCTCAGAATAACCGACCACCTTCGTGATCTTCCCCTTTATAGCTTCTTCAAAAGTAGATGCAGGCTGACCGCAGCAAGACTCCTTGGACTCTGAACTAACAATCCTAGCATAATGTTCTCTGACTGATGATTTAATCTCATCCGGACTGGTGGGACAACAACTAGAACTCCTATTCTTTTTAGTGTTCTCTGTTTTATTCATTGCAAAACCCTCCTTAAGTAATCATGAAAAATTTAACGATTTGCACATTTCAATAAAAAATCCGTTTAACGGGGCAGGCACTCCATGAGACCGACAAAAATTTACAACTTAAAAATAATGAAGTCGTAAAAAGTCTCAAATGGGACGACAAAGTAAAAAGCTCCAGATACAAGGCGCGCAAAGCCGAAGGAATGAGGCGTACTTACGCGTACGCCGCAATGATTCACCCTGTTAAATAGTTATGTGTGGCATTTCACCCTTCCAGTTGAGTAGCCCTGCCTCATATTCAGAGGTGGAACTGGATCGAACTCAATTTAACAGGGCAGGGATGTCGCGCAACGCCGTAGGTGGACTTTTTACGAAGTCGTCAAAAAACAGTTTAAGGAGGTAATCAATGGCAAAAATAGTAGTGCCCCATGCAAACAAGCGAGAAAAGGCTATATTTGAAAAGTTTAACGTTAACTTCATTGATTCAATCGATGAAAAGGGACTCAAGGAGGAGATTATAACCTACCTCAATCAGCATAATATGCTCCACCTTGCTACCTGTAGAGATGACGAGCCCCGCTCCACTCCACTGGAGTACTTCAATAACGGTCTTACCGTGTATATCTTCTCGGAAGGGGGTGGTAAGTTTGCCAACCTAAAAGTCAACTCCAGGGTCTCCTACTCCATAAGTGATCCCTATGACCCTGCGGATGATTTCTTTTCGGCCACAGGTCTGCAGGTGTGGGGGATAGCCTCTACATTTAAGAAGAACGATGATCCTGCAAAGTGTGAAGAGATCCGCAAGTATTCCCGCAACGCGGAGGCCATGAAGAAGCAGGGGCTTGACGAGTTGGCAACCAGGATCAACTTTAATGTGATTACCATTGAACCCTTAAAGATCCGTTATCTCAACCTCAGGAAGGGGTTTAGAAACGTGACCTGGGAGAAAGACAAGTAGGATAGACAAAAGCAAAAATAAAAAACTGATTATATCGATCTCATTCTACCTCTGTTCTAGTAAGTGGCAAAATGCCATCAATCATTTCCTTCACCTCTTCTTTAAACCCAGATTTTGCAGTAGACGTCGTGGCGAGGCGTAGAAAACCGCAGCGAAACTAGCAGTTGGAGCGATTTGTAGCTTTCAGCTAGCCGGTATTTAAATTTGATATCACACTTCATGCCTTTCAGCGTTGCTTCAAGGCATTCTGCCGGTCCGACGAAGGCATATTCATAAATATGTTGAG
>JAZFSJ010000535.1:0-3779 GCA_036446115.1 Thermodesulfobacteriota bacterium
TTGAAGGTACTCAGTCTTTTAACAAAGCTGTTATCGGAAGCCTTTTACCTCTGATCGGAAGAATTTCCAGCGCTGCTTAATCACCTGCTGCCATGAGTATCATCTTAGTCTTTATAAAAGAAGGAGCTATGGAAAGAAAAAAGAAACTATTCCAAAGTCTAAGCTTCATTATCTTGGTGGTAATGGTAATTACTACAATCTCACACTCTTTATGCTTTTCTAATATCTCATCTCCTCCAGACTCAGGGTTAATAAGAATATGGTAATTAACCCTACCTACTACATCATTCCCGATTCATCTCTCAGCCCCGCAATAAGGAATGTATTGAGTAATAAGCAATGTGTTAAGTGTATTCTATAGAACTCACTAACCGGCGTAAGGGTTTGCCTAACTCAGTGGCCATTTTCAAATACAGATCGGGCTCAATTTATGGTTGCCCCTTGCGGTCGGGTGCATTTAGTTGTTGGGCGGAGGATGATGTTCCATTGTCGCCAACAAACTCACGCCATAAGGTCACCGAGATCTCCTGACTGTTTCTTTGCTCTCTTAACCAAGGTGCTCAGGAAGGTTGACTTCAGAGGCTCGATTGCCATCGCGGCCTTGAACGGCGGAGATTTCTCCAGGGCTCCGATGATGCGTCCCAATGCCCGGTGACTTAGCTTTTGAGGATCATCGAAAAGAAGGTTTGCCAACTTGCCTCGTTCGATAGCCATAGCTACGATCTGATCAAAAACTGTTTCTGGTGTGAATACTCTCTTCGGGCGCGGCTTCATCGTTGCCCCGCCAAACTTGCAAGCCGAGTAGCAAACACCACATCCCATGCAAATCGTCTCATTACGCACCGCCCACTTCCGCTTCTTCTCACCTTCCGTCTGCTCAGCGATCTCAATCGCGTCTACGGGACATGCCTTAGCACACTTGCCACACCCATTGCAATTAGAGAGGTCCACCTTCATGATCCAGTTAGAAGTAACAATCCCCTGATGGAGATCGAAGGTCTTGATTCCCCGCATCACGTGGCAGCAGCAGCCACAGCAGTTGCAGATAAAAGTCACTTTGCGCTGTACATTGTCTCCGGTCTGGGCTAGACCGGCCTCCTTACACTCTTCTAGGATGCTCATTGCATCTACTGAGGTAATAGACCGGCCATGTCCATTCTGGATCAATGCCTCTGCAGCATAGTTGAACGTAAGACACACCTCTTGAGATCTGTTGCAGGCTTTCCCCAAGTGGAACGCTGAATGATGACACTGGCAGAGTCCGACGGCTATTGCCGACGATGACGTAACGATGTGGCTTGTCCGTTCCCAATCAAGGATTTCAGTGTGATTATCATCTGGAACTGCCTCCTCCCGCACAAAGGATCGAAAAAGCTGCGTCTTTCCCTGGAAGAGGGAGCTGGTGAAACGTTCATTCTCATAGAAATACTCATCAAAGAGGCGAGCCAGCTCCGCCATCGGCATATCCGGACGAGAGCGCATAAAGGTGAACTCGAATAGTCCGATGACAACAGGTGGCAGCATGAAGTAGCGCTGCCCGTTGTGCTCAATATCGATCACTACCCCTCGTCGCGCCATCTCGGTCATTCTATCGTTCAGCTCATCTTCGGGAATGTTGAGTCTGCGCGATAGAATGTCCAAAGAGGTAGGTTGACTAGGGATCTTCTTAGCTATCTCCGCTTCATCCGGAGAAAACAGTAGGCTTAATATCTTCATCAAGGTCGGAGACTCGGGTGCGCCCTGGACTTTCCGGTCCAGTCGCTGCTGCAGAAGACGATACTCTCGATCGGGATTAATAATATGACCCATGGATTTCTCCTCGCCTGGATATTTCGATTCAGGTTTTACGCAAATTCATTTCAATTGTTTTGCGTAGACTTCAGGATGCTGGCGTTTTAAACTGTTTGATCCTTGTGGGAAGTTGGTGCCAGTATTATTATCGTATTTTGTTTGATAATACACACGATATTCCCCTCATAAGAACAACCGACATTGATTTGCTTATCCCCAATTCTCCCAAAATAAAGAGAAATGTCGATATAGGTCAATCGCTCAACAGTCTTGGTATTGCCATTGATTTATGGTCAGGTAAAGTGATGCTCCTCGCGCACCCCAGTTAAATAAGCTTCGCTTTTAACCGGGCAGGCAAGGCGGGGCTTTCTCGGCACCTGCCGGTAGGCTTCAGGTCGATGATAGAATATGATCAACCACTGATAGAATCTCTCCTGCAACCTTAAGTGCAAATTCAGCATCCTCCTTATTTAAATTCAAAGGAACATCGGAGGGATACCTATCAAAATAATACACTGTTAGTCTATCACAATCCATCTTAAAGCTTTCAACCTGCGGGTAATATTTTTGGCATTCTTCTACTATTTCTGTTAATCTGTGAGTCCTCAAACTTGGTGTTTTATCCACATCTATGTTTTCTAATTCAAGAAGAGACTTTAAAGCTTTTTCTGCCGCCTGCTGACACAAGACACAAGTATCAGAAACTATTTTACTTTCTTTCCAACCAGCTTTTGCAAAATTGAGGTGGTCTTTTGCTCTTCCAAACCATATTTCAGCTGCTGCTTTATTCTTTCCCATAGAGCACAACCCCGTTTGATAAAACAGCTTTAATAAAAGAGCTGTTTACATCCTTTGCTTTTTTAAACTCATCCGGTGTATAAACAAGCGGTTCTACAGGGTATTTAGATCCAAAGCGCTTTCTTATTAACCGCATTAATTCCACAACTCGATCCACAAACCTCTTTTCTGTTTTTTTCACAATTAGCAAATCTATATCAGAAATTTGCCTGTAATCATTAGTTCCATATGAACCAAATAGAATTACTTTTTCCGGCATGTATTCTGATATTAGGTAATCAATCAATTCCTTCAAATCTGTTGTCCTCATAGTAGTATTACTCATATCTATTCTCCAACTTCTAAAACCTTACATGTTTCTTCTCCTCTTTCAATAATCATTTTAGACATTTGTCTTATTAAAATCAATGATTTTTTAGTGATAAGGAAAATGAGTTTAAGAGTTTAATAGATGTCGGCCTATCCTTGTTCCACGGGCAGGTAAGCTTTGATAGATTCCTCACCATTTTCTATCCCTTCAGCATATATCTTTCGCAAAGGACTCTCTAGCTTCACCTACATCACCTCTTCCACAGAATCCCTATACCTCCCTCTTTCATACTATTTCAGAGAGTAAATCTTCTGCCTGCTAAATTTTATATCTAATATATGCAGAAAATTATCACATTGCTTCGTCATTTTATAATGTGGGACGAATTGTGGATTTCAAGTAGTAATTGGCATCAGGAGGGCTTAGCAATGACAGCAAAAGGACTAAAGAGAGAAGATTTCGATATTCTGCTTTTAATCATGACCTCTTAAGCTTTTAGATGTCAAGAAAAATATCAATTGGAAATATTTTTACCCCTTTTGTGTACAATTGCCAATTTGAACTCATAATGGCTGCATGACTTTTTACAGTTACATCATAATTAGTTCTTATTATAAATGTAAGATAATAGTCTACGACTTTTGCTAGAACATTTACGTTGTCTAGACCCAAAAGCTGTGGGACAAAAGATTATTTAAACCTTCACAGGAAATTTTAAAAAGGAGTCCAAGATGAAAGGTCAGACGATAGCCAGATTATTGGTATTTACATTAATATATCTTTTTTTCCTTAGTGCTTGTTGCAATTTCCCCTATGGCAGCCTCACTGAACAATCTGGGATTACTTTATCATGCCCAGGATAAATATGCCGAGGCTGAGC
>JAZFSJ010000536.1:0-3577 GCA_036446115.1 Thermodesulfobacteriota bacterium
CCGGCAATACAAAAAAAAACGGGGGTTACGTTTACTAAGAATAGCAACTTTTATTTTTTTATGGAGGGAGTTTGACATTCTTGCCATAACATTAAAAACACCACTTGCCCACCTTACCCATAGTAAAATCCACTTGGGAAAAATAGCTTCCGTAGTGAAAGCGAGTTAGACTGTCTACAAGAGGGGGGGGCTGGGGGATGTGGGCTTTTGTGTGTACTTTTATTGGGAAGCAGGGTAAAAAGGATGCACAGGATTACACAGGAGTACAAAAGCGGTTTAGGAATTTCAAACAGTTAAAGATAAACAGGTGGCTTACAGTCTGTGTTTCTGCCCTTTCACGCCGGCAGCAGGGGTTCAAATCCTCTTTGGGACGCCAGTGAATTCAAGGGGATAGCAGATTTTGGTTAGTATGTTTTATAAATTTCAGATTTCTTTGTCTGGGTTGTCTTCCTTATATTCTAATAACAGACCAAGCTTAGCGAACTCATTGTTGTCCAATAAGTCATTATATTCGATACCGCCAATAAAATAATCCATCGCTTCTGCGATCCACTTTAGTCTTCCCTTGAGATTAAATGGCTCTAATTCTGTGGGTACATATATCTCCAGGGAAATAGTTGCCCCCACATCGATATTTCTACTTGTTTTAAACTTTATACTCATACCGTTAAGACTGGCATTAATTATGGTGCACTCTTCCCAGTCTCTGTCAACATCTTGTATGAGATATCGAGCCTTCAAGTTTGAGAAAAACCGGATAAATCTTCTACTCTCCATCATTTTATTCACTTCCGTGAACTTGAAAAGGGGGAATACATTAAGGTATACTATCAATTTTATACATACTGTGTCAAGAAAATCATATTTGACGACTTCGTAAAAAGCCTGGCTGAGCTCCCTGGCCGAACTCGGGCAGAGCGGGCAATGAAGTCTTATGGGTTTTAAAATAGGGTTGAATAACTATTTGTCCGTCTTTGAAATTAGATTCGAATATGCTTTTCATTTACGATGAATTGGATTATAATTTTTGACGACTTCATGAAAAGCCTGGCTGAGCTCGGGTAAGGCAGCCAAGCTCCACCTGCTGCGCCAAAGCTTTAACACAGAGGTGAAATGAGTAACACTCTCTTTGAAAGAATTGTATCCAATCATCTGCTATCAGGCAAAATGGAAGAGGGGCAGGAAATCGGATTAAAAATTGATCAGGCCCTGATACAGGATGCTACCGGTCCCCTGGTTTTTCTCCAGTTGGAAGCTTTAAACCTTGAGAGGATAAAAGCGGAGCTTTTAGTGACCTACCTTGACCACAATACTTCTCAGTTTTTTCCCGAAAATGCAGATGACCATCGATATCTTCAATCGTGTTCGGAGAAGTATGGGGCTTATTTTTCCAGAGCGGGTAATGGTATCTGTCATCGAGTGCATCTGGAACGATTTGCCCGACCCGGGAAGACACTCTTGGGTGCGGATTCACATACCCCTACCTCGGGTGCGCTTGGGACATTAGCAATGGGGGCGGGCGGTCTTGATATCGCAATGGCAGTGGCAGGTTACCCCTATTATATTAAATTTCCAAGGATAGTAAGAATTGAACTCAAAGGTCAACTTGGCCTATGGGTTTCAGCGATGGATGTCATCTTAAGGATACTTGGTATTTTTACTACCAAAGGAAATACTACCAAGGTTCTGGAGTATAGCGGTGAGGGGCTTGAACATCTTTCTGTTTCACAGAGGGCAACCCTGACAAATATGGGAGCAGAGATGGGAGTAATGACATCACTTTTTCCCTCTGATCAGGTGAGCAGAGAGTTCATGGTAAGACATAATCGAGATGATGAGTGGGAAGAGTTACTCATTAATCCTGATGCATCTTATGCAGAGGTTGTAGGTATATCTCTGGATGAAGTTGTGCCCCTTGTGGCGAAACCACACAGTCCGGATAATGTGTGTCCGGTGGAAGAAATTCAAGGAGTAAAAGTAGATCAGATATGTATTGGTGGATGTGCCAATTCAACCTACCATGATTTGGCTGTGGTTGCGTCTGTGCTTAAGGGGAAAAAAATTTCACCAAGGCTGAACTTATTGGTCACACCTGGATCCCGCCGGGTTCTCTCGGCGATAACGAAGAGTGGGATACTTGCTGAACTGGTGGAGGCGGGTGCCCGTATCATGGAACCTGCCTGTGGGTTTTGTATTGGTCAGGGACAAATCCCGCCCTCAGGAAGTGTAAGCCTTCGCACCAACAATAGGAACTATTGGGGAAGATGCGGGACCAAAGATGCAAAGGTATATCTTGTGAGCCCTGAGACAGCGGTTGTGTCCGCGCTGACAGGGGAGATAACGGATCCTCGTTCGTTGGGTAAATCGTGCTATCCATCCATAGAAGAACCAGAGGTTTATCCCCCGGGAGAAGATCTTCTCATAGTACCTGGTGGAAAAACATCAGAAACAGAGATAGTCAAAGGACCTTATATAAAGGATCTTCCCCGTTTTTCTCAACTGGATGATACCCTTTCCGGTGTGGCAACCCTGGTGGTAGGGGATAATATTACTACAGATCACATCATCCCGGGAGGAAGTTATCTCAGATATCGAAGTGATATTTCCCGTTATGCCCAGTTTGCCTTCCATCAGATTGACAGCCAGTTTCCTGAGAGGGCACAGAAACTAAAAGGGGAGGGGAGGGATAATTTCATTGTCGCAGGTCAGGGATACGGTCAGGGTTCCAGCCGGGAACATGCAGCCCTGTGCCCCCGCTTTCTGGGTGTGAGGGCGGTGATTGCGATTGGCATTGAAAGGATTCACCAGGCTAACTTAATAAATTATGGTATCCTTCCGCTCTTATTTAAAAAGAGAGATGATTATAGAAAAATTGATATAGGAGACCAACTCAAGATTGAAGGGGTGAGGGAAGTGCTCAAAGGGAAAGGTCCCCTGGTGTTGAAGAATGCGAGTAAGAAGATCGAAATATCCTTAACTCATACCCTTAACCAGAGAGCAATAGAAGTTCTCATATCAGGGGGACTCATTAACTATAGGAGGGAACATGGCGTATAAAGTTACTTTGATACCTGGAGATGGGAGTGGCCCCGACATAGTGGTAGAAACCAGGCGGTGTATTGATGCAACGGGTGTTAAGATAGACTGGGAAATTGTGGAGGCAGGATTAGGGGCGTTAGAAAAGAAGGGTAACCCTCTACCTAAAGATGTTCTGGATTCTGTAGAGAGGAATCACGTTGCCTTAAAGGGGCCTATTACCACTCCTTCCGGTACAGGATACAGGAGTATAAACGTCCAATTAAGGCACCATTTTGACCTTTTTGCCTGCGTAAGACCCTGTAAGACCATGAAGGGTTTAAAAAAGACTGTTCACAATGTTGATCTAGTGGTTGTTCGGGAAAATACTGAAGACCTCTATGCCGGTATTGAATTCAAGGATGGCGAGGAACCTACCCGGGAATTAATCGAAATGGTGAAGAAAAGCTTAGGAAAGGTGATTGCCCCTGATGCGAGTATCACCTTAAAACCTATTTCCAGGACAGCTTCGAAAAGGATTGCGCAGTTTGCCTTCAAATAT
>JAZFSJ010000537.1:0-2261 GCA_036446115.1 Thermodesulfobacteriota bacterium
TGGATGCCACTGGATCCGATTACTATCAAACCCAGTATAAGATTATCGAAAGCCGGACTGTGGCACGAGAAGTAATTAAGCGGTTGAACCTGGAAAACAGCCTCGAATTTTTTCCTGTGCCCAAAGATGGTATTGTCTCAAGTATCAAGGGGTGGTTTGGTGATACAATGGGCTTCTGGAAAGAATGGATCAAATCCCTGTTGCATACCGGGATTAAAAATGCTGATTTACCACAGAAAATAGATGAACTTTCTCCCGATTCCGGGCTCGTTTCCGCCTTTATAAGCCGCATCGATGTGCAGCCGATCCGAAATAGCCGGTTAGTTGATGTGAGTGTTGAAGCAATGAGCCCTGTCATGGCGGCACGAATGGCAAACGAGCTTGTCAGGGCTTATATAAACCAGAATCTGGAAATCAAGCTTGCTGCTACCAAAGATGCAGTCCAGTGGCTAAGTGATCGGATTGATGATGAGAGAAAAAAAGTTGAGACTGCAGAAAACGCCCTTTTACGTTATAAGGAACAGCATGGAATCATCACCGATTTTTCCAGCGATGCCGAAAAAATCACCGCTCAAAAACTTGCCCAGTTGAACACACAGGTGGTGGAAGTAGAATCACGAAGGGTAGAGGCTGAAACCCGATATAAGCAAGCGATAGCCATGGAAAGTACTCCGGACATGCTCGACTCGATTCCCGAGGTATTAAATAGCGAACTGATCCGTGAAATCAAAAAGATGGAAGTGGTTCTTTATAACCGAATGTCAGAACTTTCCAAGAAATACGGCAGAAAACATCCAAAGATGGTAGCCATAGAGTCGGAGCTGTCTGATCTTCAAAAGAGAAAGATAAAAGAGGTTAAGCGGGTTGTTAATTCCCTGGGAAATGAATACAAACTGGCCGTTGCCAGGGAGGAGTCTCTAAAAAAGGCACTGGAAAGACAAAAGAATGAAAGCCTTGAAATGAACAAGAAGGCAGTCCAGTACGGAGTACTTCGACGTCAGGCAGAAAGCTCCAGAAATATGTATGAGCTGCTGGTTAAGCGTTTCAAAGAGACTTCCCTGACAGAAGAAATGAAGACAGGAAATATTCGAATCATCGATAAAGCAGAGATCCCCCGCTCTCCGGTGAAGCCAAAAAAGAAGCTCAATCTCCTTCTCGCCATGGTGGTAGGTTTGACCATGGGTGTCGGACTCGCATTTTTTTTAGAATATCTTGACAATACTGTAAAGCTACCGGATGAAATCAAGGAACACTTTAATATACCCTGCCTTGGAATTATCCCTGTCTTTCCAGCGAATGAAGATAATGACGGCATTCCAGCGGATCTAGTTACTGTGCACTCTCCTAAATCGGTTCCAAGTGAGTCGTTTCGGGGAGTACGGACCGGTATTTTATTTTCTTCCATAGAATCCACGCCGCGGGTGGTATTGGTTACAAGCGCCAGCCCCAGAGAGGGGAAAACAATATGCAGCGCAAATCTGGCTATTACTATAGCCCAGGCTGGATCCAGTGTAGTGATTCTTGACTGCGACATGCGACGTCCAGAGATTCACAAAGTCTTTAATATCAAGCGTGATAAGGGAGTATCGAGTATCCTGGTCGGATCAAGCGCACTCAAGGATGTTATTGTGCCTACTGACATAGAAAATCTCGATGTGATTCCCTGCGGGCCGATCCCACCCAATCCTTCGGAAATCCTTGGTTCTCAAAAGATGTTGCATGTTATTGAAGCTCTAAAAAAGAAGTATACGATGATTGTTATCGATTCTGCTCCGGTGACGGCGGTGACCGATGCGGTAGTACTTTCACATGGTGTAGATGGCGTGTTGATGGTTATTCGTGCCGCCGATACCCCACGGCAAATAGTTCAACACAGTCTAACCCAACTGAAGGCGGTAAATGCCCATATCATTGGAGCGGTCTTGAACGGTGTTGATACCGGACGGAACAACCATTACTATTACTACCGGTATTACTATTATTACGGCGAAGACGACCAGAGCAAAAGGAAAATTAATCGTAGGAAACGGAGATCAAACTCTTATAGTTAACGCTACGAGACCTTTGAAAAAAGGGCGGAAATGTGCATCATTTTCTTAGGCTTTGTTTTATACTTTTTTGTCTTTTTTATTTCAACCAAACCAACAAAGCTTTTGCCGGAACTATCACACTTAGGGTGAAGATGACGCTTACCGTTGCTTCCGACCGGATCAAGGTTCGGATAGATGCAACAAACCACGGCACGGAATCGGCACAGAACC
>JAZFSJ010000538.1:0-4455 GCA_036446115.1 Thermodesulfobacteriota bacterium
TTTTTACTTAATCCTTCCTCTTCTTTTACCATTACAATAGCAGTGGTCCTTTTCCCTGACATAAAAATTCCTGCAAGCCACTACGAGAAAGAAACACCACTCGCAGGAAAATTATCATTATCCCTTTTCAATCAGTTTCAGCAGGTGCCCGCATAGGGCAGACCTTCACACAGATCTTACACTCAGTACAGGTTTCTTGGTTTACAGTAACTACATCCTGTATCATACTGATCGCTATTGACGGGCAAAGGTCAATACACCCCCCACAACCTGTGCATTTCTCAACATTAATGGTAACCATAATTCCCTAGTCAGATAAAATTCATCTTCACAACAGTAACTACTTCTAAAAATCAGCCAGACCATATTCTGGCATGTCATAGCTCATTCCCGAAATCAACTCCCAGCTCTCTCCCCCATTGGTACTGCGTGCCACCGTACCCATGGCACCCACAATCCAGCCATTGTTCTCATCACTAAAGGCAACATCCTTTAACCAGAATCTGGTTTTAATCACTCCATCCTTTACTGTCCAGGTCTCCCCTCCATCAAGTGATAAGAGGTAGTATCCCCTGCTACCAACAACCCATCCTCTTTCTCCTTTAATCTCTATACCATAGAGGGGACTGTCACAATTGGTTACAAGCTTTTGCCACTTGTTACCTCCGTCCTCCGTTTTTAGAATTATGCCATCCATCCCCACAATCCAACCTTTTAGTTCATCTTTAAAATATACCTCATAGAGCGCAGGCATGGGTTTCCAGTCATAGCTGTCCATACCTACCTTTGTTTCAATATCCTCACATGTTTGTTTTTCCCACTTTACTCCCCCGTCTGTGGTATGAAGAATGGTACCAAACTCGCCTATTACCCAGCCATTTTGGGCATCAACAAAATAAACACTGTTTAACATCTTATCTATACCCTTCGACTGAAATTCCCAGTTTTCTCCTCCATCAGCAGTATGGATAATGGTACCAAACTCGCCTACTGCCCAACCATTCTGAGCATCGGCAAAGGAAACAGAAAAAATGTTCTTCTCAGTACCGCTTTCCTGCTCATTCCAGCTTTTACCTCCATCAGTGGTATGGATAATGGTTCCCTTAATACCCACAACCCAGCCTGTAGTGTCATCAACAAAGCTAGCCTTACATAAAAGGAGGTCTTTTATTCCACTTTCTCGAAGTTTCCATTCCGCTAAGCTACCCCCTCCTGTACCGGTATAGTAGACAATCCCATGGCTACCAAATACCGTCACTTCTTTTGGACTAAAGGCAACTACACTGTGCAGATTCTCACCTGTGATCATCTTTATCTTGGGCAGGGCAAATTGGGGGCGACCTGGCTTACATCCCAATAAAAGTACCACCAAAAGCCCAAGGGTTATCCAACCCAACTTCCCACTTACCACACATTTGCTCATATAAATTCCTTCTAAAATGGGTTTGTATGCTATTCACCCCTTTAGCATCTTGGCCACTTCCTCTTCTGAGAGTACATCAGGTCTGGTTGCATAGGGAGGATTAGAAAGATTATTAGGATCAAAGGCCTTCTTAATCTTTTTCATAATAAGATGCACATTATCAAACGTGGGGCCTAATAGATCATAGGAAGGGCCTAAAAGGTGAATCATTGCCGCTGAGCTCTTGTCCTCTATCTCGCCCTTTAAGTGACCCATGATAATTTGTATCGCTTCATTGGCCTGTTCCACAGATTGCTCAGGAAATACATCGGTGGTCATCAAACACCAGTGCCCGAACTCCTGAGGGCTGATCCAGCCACCATGCACACTCAAAGGTTGAACAAATTTCTCCCCTAATTGTTTTTCACTTTCAAGCATCTCTCTCGCACCGCGGTTAGACCTTAAGATCTCCGTGACGATGTTGTCAATAGAATCGACATTTGAAGCGCCAATGGAAAAACTGTCTGAGGGACGAGACAACCTGATGCCGTGGCCAAATCTCAGCCACTCATTGGCAACCCTGCCAATCCAGACCTTATAAGGCTCTTCCTCTTCACCCACAAATTGTCCCCCCACCTTGGTAACAATAGCCTTCAAAACTTTCTCCTCATAGTTAAGCTGTTCTAATGAGGCAGTCGCCTGAAGGCCTATTACACAGAACCCGGAGGGAAAGACATTTTTTTCCATATTATCAAAGAGGTCCTGTTTGGTCTTGGAAGAATAGGTGTAGAGAAACTGTTGAGCAAGGTGAGTTGCCACCACGGCAATCTCTGCTTTGCCCATTTCATAAAACAGTTCGGCCGATTTTTTGAGCCACTTCTCTTCCTCAGCCGGATATTTGAAAGGAAACCTCACCATATACCATCTGAATTTATCAGAAGGAAGATTAGACACCTTTTCAATAGATACTCCCTGAGTGGGAAGTACTGTGGGGCCGGCCCAGGGTAAAAGGCGGCAGCTTATCTTGGTAACCATTCCCAAACCACCGGCATGTCCAAACTGGCCACCTCGCAATAATCCTCTCAAGTCCGGTCCCGGGCCATCGTTCCAGAACCACTCACCTTCATCAAGTGATGATGGACCACTTCTCATCATCTCTCCATCAGGCAGCACAATCTCATATGCCAAAAGATTCTGGGCACCCACCCCACTAATCCAGCTGTTGCCATATGCACCATGCCAGGAGTAATTGGCAAGTACCGAAACCTGGGCACCCGCGAGAGGAGAAGGACAGGTAAGCCCCTTCTTCATCGCCTCTGCCTGCAATTCAGCAAAGCAGACATACGGTTCAATCACCGCATACATGTTTCTGCCATCAAGTTCAATGATCCGGTCCATCCGTTTAGGATCAATGACTACATAGCCTGCCCCGGCCGGGAAGGCCTGAAAGGTATAACCCGAGCCTCTGGGGATAAATGGAAACTTGTACCTATTAGCAATCCTGATAACTGATTGAACCTCCTCGGCAGACCCCGGCATCACCACACACACCGGCCGCATATCTGTTCCCAAACGCTCTCTCTGGAGAAATCCCGAGGGAAGCCAGTTGACCCGAGAATAGCTCTGACATACTATCTCATCATCACTTACATTTTCAGTGCCAACCACATCCTGAAGAGCCTTATACGCAATTTGAGAAAACGCCATCAAAACCTCCTAAATGCTTCATAATTTATACAATTTATTAGAACAAATTGTAACTTTGGAGTTCCTACTCTGTAACACACTCATGGAGTAATGGAGTATTGGAATGGTGGAGTATTGAAATACTGAAAATCAAAATTTAAATTTTCGCACAAATCCACTAATAACATTACTCCATTACTCCACTACTCCACCACTCCAATTGAACGAAGTTTCTCTTCCTAGAGGGCTAACTTCCCAGGATTCATCACCCTATTGGGATCAAGAATCTCTTTAATCTTCCTCATAGAAGAGTGAAGATTACCTGTTCGGGGATATACCATCTCAGCCAACGAACCATAAGGACGATAGATAAAGGCACCAGAATTGAGCAATCGTTTAGCAGCCTCATGGAGAAACACCTTTACTTTTTCACTCTCTTTGGCATTCTTACCATCTACAGGAAGATTAAATTCAAGATGGTACACCCTCCCCCTCTGTTTTGGTTGCAGGTAAACACCAATATCCTCAAAGGGGTAACCGCTTTCCGCTGCCACTTCCTGTACAATAGTTATGAATCCGGGTGCCTTATTAAGAGGAGTTAATAAGAGGATATCCCAACAACCCCCTTTATAACGAAACTTCCAATATACCCCATCATCCCAGGGTTGAGATAACATTCCAGCTATTTTTCTATCTGCTTCTGGTATGGGAGGAAGTGAGGTGGTAAGACTTGAGCGGCATTGCTGGCATATATCTCGAAGCCCATTTTCCTGATAGGCTATCTTCTCCTCCGGATACCACTCACCGGCATCCAGACAGATAATCAGGCAGTATGCGGGAAGATGTTCTTTGAGGGTACCAATCCCACCATCCTCCTCAGCCAGTATAGAAGCTAGATTATGTCTATTAAGAATAAAGCACTCATTCCCGATCTCTCTTCTCAAAGCAAGGTAGGCAGGCTCTATCAGTTCTTCCATAGTATCAAATGGAAGAAAGTAAACCTTCTGCTTTGTGGGGAGAGGCACCATCTTAAAATTCATGACCGTTACTATTCCCAAATTTCCTTCGCTCCCGGTGAGCAGTCTCCACCAGTCTATCCCGGGACCAAGGGCATTACAAAGATCGGAATGGGTTTTATCAGGCACCTCTTCAGGCTTAAGGTTCGGCACTGGTACCGCTAGAGAACCGGTTCGAAATAGATCACCTGTGGGGTGAACGAGCTGCATGGTGAGAATAATCTCATCCAGGTGCATTTTAGAAGTCAAATGCGGATTCTTCTCGAGAATACTGGTGACTACCGATTTCCCGGGGTGAGGAAGCAGGGGGTTAACCGCCCTGAATCCATGAGGTTGTAATTCTTTCTGGAG
>JAZFSJ010000539.1:0-7381 GCA_036446115.1 Thermodesulfobacteriota bacterium
AAGATTTTATCCGCTCTTAAGAGCGGTGTGTAAATCTGTGCAGAACCATTTATCTGCGTGAAGGAAGGCGTGGCAGAAATGATGATATCTTAGAGTAAAGTGAAAGGGTTTCTTAAAGAGAGCTAGCAAGAGGAGAAAATGAAATGATACATGAAAAAGTACAACTAACTGATAAGCAAGCGGACGGTTACGTTATTCCCCTTGGACCTGTCAATCTAGTCAACGCGGTTACTGATAGTGGAATGGTAGGGTGCGGAGCTTTTGATGTGGTAGCATTAGACAAGTTCGGCTACCCAGCAGCTCGGGTTAAATCAATTGGAGGAAGTTCCATTTCTACCATTGATGACCTCCTTGCAGGAGTGGTCAAGGATGTAAATGCAGCGGCAAGCAAATGTGGTGTGAAGATCGGCATGTCAGGCAGAGAAGCGCTTGACCGAATATAAATCGACATTCAGGATGGGTTATGCTAAAGGTTTCCAGATAAGGATATCCACCGAAGTGAGTTGCTTCATACAGTCACAGATCCCTACTTGCCGTTTATGCTGAAAACTAAAAATCTATGAGAAAGATAATCTCTCTGGTCATATCTATCATTTATCTGGTAGCAGCCTATAGTGCTGGTGGAGCAGCAATATTTTTTAAGGTACTAGTATTTTTACTATTCCCTGTAGCGTTTATATGGTTTGGTGATGCAATGGTAAACTATAAAAGATCTGCTACGGGTGGGCGACCTATCACTAAGGAGTTACCCGGGTGTTTGATAAGATTAGCTGGATGGATTTTACTTTTACTCCCAGGAATAATAATTTTCATTTCAATTGTCACAGTCAAAAGATAATATAAAAACTAGCGAGAAAATAAAAAGACCTACTAAGGCATGTTCTACCATTAAGCAGTCGAAAGTGTGGAAAGTTTAAATCTGCTCCCCACCGTTTATGATCTAAAAAATGCAGGGAACATCAATAAACTCTGTGGGAATATTCAGCTGTTTTTGCAGATGTTCCCCCAGTGCCTTCATACCAAAAGTTTCCGTCAGGTAGTGCCCACAATAAAAGACATTTAGACCATACTCCTGAGCAAGATAGTAAGCTCCATGCTTCGGTTCACCTGTTACAAAAAGGTCAACTGCCTGATTTTTTAGTTCCTTAAACAGGGCTGGATCAGTGGCAGCTCCTGACACAATACCAATCGAATGGACCTGCTCAGGTCCAAATTTTAAAAGTCCATTGCAAGGACCGATAGCTTTTTCTAAATCCTCAGCTATTTCACTACACGATTTTGGTGTTTTAATTTTTCCTTTCATGCCAATTTTTTTACCATAATACTCTGCAAATGGTTCTATACCGCTGAGGCCAATCTTTTTTGCTATCTGGATATTGTGACCGACCTCGGCATGTCCATCCAGGGGTAGATGTGCTGCGTACAGTGCTATATCTGCCATTATCAGGGAACTGATGCGCTGAAAGTGGTTATCTACCACAAGTTCTTGTTTTCCCCAAAAAAGGCCATGATGCACAATAAGTAAATTGCATTGAGCATCCCCTGCCTTCTGGATAGCCTTACGGCATGCATCTACTGCCAATCCAATTTTCTCCACATTTTCACTGTTTGCAACCTGCAGCCCATTGGCAGAATCGTCACGAAAAGCACCTATGTCCAAATAGTTATCCAGGTAATCGGTTATCTTTTTTAATTTCATGTTTTTCTGTCCATATGAAAAGTTTTAAAGAGAATACCCGATCGGATCATGCCCCGAAAGCCCCACCCTGTCCGCCCCGTAGGGAAGCATGATTATGTCTGGGTAGGCAGGTAGCTTTACAATTAGGTTAGAAATATAGAGAAAAGACCAGACGATGTCAATTCATAATTATATTCATAATCGTTCTTATCGGACTACCCATCCATTAACATAATTGATAATTAATAACCACCTTTGTTATCCCTGGTCTCTTCCTCCATTGTTTACTTCCACAATCAGTAATTCCCCCTTTCCGCTTCTCTGTTCAACTTATTGTTTTTTAATATTGCCACAAAGGGTGGAAACATTTTCTAACGGGGCAAAGCATATTCTTTTCATAGATAAGAAAAATGCACTTCATTCCTCCCGCCATAAAAACAGTATCTACCTAATCTCAATCTACAATTACAAATCTCCTCCTTTACTCTTCCCCGTCAAAACATTTTTCCTATGCCTTATATTCCCCCTCTTCTATGAAAAGCGCGTAGTTAAGGCCACTCAAACGCTTTAATGTGATAAAATTCCTAATTTTTATAAAGTTTTTTCTGATATTTTCCGAAACTTAATTAGATGAACCCACAATTACAAGGAGAATATCATAATGCGTCGTTATGATAATAAAAATTCGCAAGAACATACTAAAACTGCTAGTGAGCAATCAAAACAGCCCAGTATCGAACACAAACAAGTTGAAGAAGAACCAAGAGGAATAGAAGATTACCTAGACAATAACAATATAATAGAAAGGAAAGGATACAACATGCTACCCAATGCACTCCATACCTCCCACACGATTCTTGTGCTAGAGGATGATGAAAGGTTGTCTCGTCCGACACAAAAGAATCTCACGCGTTCAGGTTTTTACACAGCATTAGTTTCGAGCGGAGCTGAGGCAATTGCCTGGATAGCCAACAACCCCGTTACATTGCTGCTTATGGACTATCGTTTGCCAGACATGTCGGCTAAAAAGTTCCTTCATACTCTCACCGATCGGAACTTAAGTGTTCCTTTTATTACCATGATAGAGCAAGGGGATGAAAAGGCAGCAATAGAAATGATGAAGCTTGGCGCAAGGGACTACTTGGTAAAAGACGCAGAGTTTCTTGATATGTTGCCCTCCGTGGTAAATCGAGCAGCTGAACAACTGGAGATAGAGAGCAGATTACATGAGGCTGAAGAGGCACTAAAGAAGTCAGAAGAAAGATACCATGCGTTATTTGAGATTGCCAATGTGGGAATCATCGTTTCTGTGAATGCTAAAATAGCCCAAGTAAATAGTAAGGCTGAAGAGATTTACGGTTATTCTAAAGCAGAGCTAATCGGCCAAGCACCGCGCATTTTAACTCCAGAGAAATACAGGAAGCGCCACATTGAGATGTTGGACGAGATTTTAAACTCGGAGGAAATGAAGAAAACGATTTTTGAAGAAGAAGGAGTAAAAAAAGACGGTTCTCTCTTTCCCATAGAGATCTCTTTTACCATCACAGGACAAGAGGAAAATATGGTCATTGCAGTGATAAGAGACATTACTGCAAGAAAAGAGATGGAGCATAAACTCCTCCAATCTAAGAAGTTAAAATCACTTGGTGAATTAGCAGGAGGAGTAGCCCATGATTTCAACAATGTACTCGCTGCTATTCTTGGTAGAGTTCAGCTAGCAAGGATGATTTTAAAAGACCCACAGGGAGAACAGGAAAGGAGAAAATCAGTGGCTGAACTGAATAAAAGTCTGGAAGTAATCGAAAAGACTTCCCTAGATGGTGCTGAAACAGTAAGAAGGATCCTGGAATTCTCCCGAAAAAGAGAAGATGACAAATACTTTACAGAAGTTGACCTCAATAAAATTATAGAAGATGCACTGGAATTTACCAAGGTAAGATGGAAAGAACAGGCTGAAGCAAACGGAATAAAATTTAAAATTAAAAAAGATCTCTCTCCTCTTGTTTCTATTGCGGGAAGCACTTCAGATCTGAGAGAAGTATTTATCAACATTTTCAATAATGCCATCGATGCCATGTCTCAAGGGGGAAATATTACCATACAGACCTTGCAAGAAAACAGTCATATAACTGCTTATGTAAAAGATTCTGGCATTGGTATCCCAGAACCTATAAGGGACATGATATTTGATCCCTTTTTCACTACTAAAGGTGTTGAATCGACCGGGTTAGGTTTAAGTGTTTCTTATGGAATTATTACCCGTCATCGAGGAACCATCACGGTAGATCGTACTGAAGGCCAGGGTACCACTTTTAGCATTCGACTTCCCCTATCTGAAAATATCATTAAAGAAAATAAACCACAACCCATATCCAGAACGCAAAGGAAAGCCAGAATTCTGGTGATTGAAGATGAGAAAGAGGTACGCGAGCTTCTTTATGATATTCTGACAGGTGAAGGTCACGAGGTTGAAACTGCCCCTAATGGCAGGGAGGGAATGAAGATATTTAAGAAAGGAGAGTTTGATCTGATTTTTACTGATCTGGGAATGCCCGGGATGACCGGCTTACAGGTGGCAGAAGCAATAAAGAAGACAAATACGAAAACACCCGTTATTCTGATTACCGGGTGGGAATTACAACTAAAAGATTCAGAATTGAAGAAAAGTGGTATAAATCTAGTTGTCAACAAACCCTTCAAAGTGGAACAAGTGCTACGATTGGTTCAGGAATGCGAGAAAAAAGCAATCAGCAAAGCGAAGAGTAAAAAATAAGGAATTTATTTTGTTGTGCTTTTTGGTATTACAAGCACCTGCCCTATGGCAAGCCTTGTGGTTTTTAACTGGTTAAGGGATTTAATGGCTTTGGTGGTGGTCTGGAAGCTATTGGCTATAATCCAGAGTGAATCCCCCTTTTGCACCACATACTCTAATAAATTACCCCTAAGTCTTGTTGAACGGATCGAAGGTCTTACTTTCTTATAAGATGTCCTTCTGCCTGTGGGTATCTTAAGTCTCCAGCCTTGCCTGATAAAACTGCTCCTTTTAATCCCGTTCATGGCCATGATGGCCCTCACAGAAGTCCTGTACTTGGATGCAATAACCGATAGGGATTCACCCCTTCTAACCCTGTGCACTACATAGGAAGGAACAGGAGGAACCCAGATTGGGATGCCATTCATTTTGGCAAGTAATGTTTCTACCTTTCCCGCTGGTACCTTTAGAGAGTAGGGGGTTGTGGGGGTTACATTCTTTCGTAATTCAGGGTTTAAATCCTTAAGCTCCTGATAGGAAACTCCGATGTTCTCGGCAATTTTTTGAAGATGCACCTGCTTGTCAATAGTCACCTCTTCCACCTCAATTGCGACATCCACAGGGGGAAGGGTAAATCCGTATTTTTCCGGATTATTTACGATATGCTGTACCGCAATGAATTTCGGCACATAGGAAGCGGTTTCATAAGGTAGTCTATCGAAAAGGTCCCAGAAATTATCAAGATATTTGATTTTCTGCCTCCTTATCACCTTGAGGACTCTACCTTCTCCACAATTATAGGCAGCAATAGCCGTTGACCAGTCACCAAAAATATTGTGGAGTTCTTTGAGGTAGGCAATGGCCGCTTTTGTCGATTTTTCCGGATCCATCCTCTCGTCTATCCAGGTATTTCTTTCCAGACCAAACTTATATCCTGTTGAAGCGATAAACTGCCACATGCCGAGTGCCCTTGCCCGTGATAATGCCCTTATCTTAAACCCGCTCTCTATAAGAGGCAGCCAGGAAAGTTCTTCAGGGAGCCCTTCTTCTTTTAGGGCTTTAATAATAGCCGGCCGGTATCTCCCCGAACGGACATAGGAATCAATGAAAAATTCCCTCTCCCTACCCTTAAATACGTCCAATGCCTTCTGGACATACTTATTCATCACCGTGGGAATGGCATTCTGATACCCGTTTGCCACATTAAAGCGGGAAGCATAAACCTCCATAATCCGCTTTGCAATAGTAACGCGTAAATCTTCCTTCTGCTGCAGCATGTTCTGATCAGCATCACGCCCCACTTCCAGTATGAGTGCATAAGATTCATCAAGTGCATCAAGTGCCTTTTCAAGATCACCCTGTTCCCATAACTCGTTAGAGGTCTGATACAATTCAATTGCTGAATCAAGTAAGCTCTGATTCCTCTTCTGCAAGGTTTTATCTTCTTCCTTATGGTTATCCTTCTCCCGTGTTTCTTCCCACGCAGATGACAGTCTTACTTCTGAAGAGGGATTTTCCTCTATAGGAGGACCCGATGCACACCCGGAAAACAATAACACAATACAAAAGAAGACCAGATTTTTGCAAATAGTCATACCCATATGTTCTTTCCTCATGTCCATATCGTAAAAAATCTATATTTTTGGTTTCAAAAGTAAAAGGATATTTGCATAAAACAAAATGAATGTAAATAAAAACCTTTTTAATTTATGTTTTATCTCTTACATAATACAATAAAGCCATTAAGAAACTGATTTTTTTAGGTGGGATTTAAAAGGGACCGCTGTAACTCAATAAAGCATACCTATTACTGGAGGAGCAAGCTATTCCAAGAGAAAAGAGGAACACATTTTCATTATTACTTATCGGTAGTTAGCAAATAAACTTTACATTTAACCGTGCAGACAGGGCGGGCTTGCGAGGCATGAGCTGGTTAATTACTGACAAGAGTATTTTTCCACAGCCGCGTTTTAATATCATCGACTATGGTATAAAGGCAGGGAATTAAAAGTAAGGTAAGTGAACTGGAAAAAGTCAAGCCCCAGGCGATTGTAATGGCCATTGGCGTGAGCATTGGCTCTTTACCAAAGATTCCCAGGGCGAGGGGCATCAATCCCAATATAGTGGTAATAGAGGTCAGCATGATCGGCCTCAGCCTGGTTTTACTGGCATCCACAATGGCTTCTATTCTGTCTCCCCCTTCTGCCCTGCGCCTGTTAATAAAATCAATAAGGACAATTGAATCATTTACCACAATCCCGGTAAGGGCAATAATCCCCAAAAATGACATCATACCCAATGGTGTTCTCATAACGATAAGACCGATAAAGACTCCCACAATAGCAAGAGGAATGGTAAACATCAGCATGAATGGTTGAATGAAAGATTTAAAGGTACTCGCGATAATCATATAAATTAAAAAAATTGCCAAAATGAAGGCCTCAATTAGTGATCGCATTGACTTTTGTGTATCCTCGTACTCTCCACCGTACCTCAAGATACACCCTGGATACTGCTCCATAAATGGTCCCATTTTCTTTTTGACCTCATTGTTAACATCACGCGAGTTGTTAACTCCCGATTCAATATTGGCAGTAACGGTAATCACCCTCTTTTGATCATATCTTCTTATCTTTGCATATCCACTGCTGTGCTCAACAGTTGCAATATTCTTAAGTGGTATCATATACCCTTCAGCATTGGGTATCTTTAGGTCCAGAACCCGGTAAAGGTCATTCCTAAACTTTTCATCAAATTTAACCACTACATCAATCTCATCGTTTTCATCCTTAAACTCTGTGGCTATACCTCCCTTGTACGCATGCTGTATGGCCATTGCCACACTCTCCACATCGAGCTTATAGAGGGCAACTCTGTCTTCATCAACTAAAACCTTTATCTCTCTCTTGCCAGGAAGAAAATCATTCTCGATATCCTCAACTCCTTTTATC
>JAZFSJ010000540.1:0-4040 GCA_036446115.1 Thermodesulfobacteriota bacterium
TGAGATGAGAGAAAGAGGAGTTGATCTTATTGCGTATAAGCCATTTGAAGTAAAACAAGTCTTCAAGTTAGTGCAAGAAGGTATGATATTAAAAGATCGGTTTAAAGCAGCGTGAGAGGAAGTCAAAAGACTCTCCAACGTAAGCCCCATTCAAATAACACATACCATATATTGTGTCTCCCCTTTGCCCACTGAAAATCAATACTACTACCATGATGGACACCGCCTAGAAAGCCGAATCTTTCAACACTACTATATAAAACCTAATTGTAAGTTACACTAAAATTCATCTGAAGGAGAGTGTCAACTCTGGCAAGCATGTTAAAGTTTCTGGCAGGAATAAGCAACCACTAGATATTGGGGTTAGTGCCTACGAGAAATATCACACCCAGAACAGACTTTTAGTCATAAAAAAAGAAGAGCATTCTGCACCTTCCTTTTAGAAAACATTTCTTATCAACCCATCTGTTGCTACCAAGTAGGACAACCAGATGTACTTGCAGTTAGTAATACTTCATTAATAAATCACACAAGTATCTTAACGGTTAAATTCCCAGAAAGGCTCGGATTATAAAATACATCCCCTGTTTCAATAATAACTTCGGCATTACTAATTTCCATTAGTAAACATGCTAAGAAAATCTACTGTTGCATTTATAATTATTTCTTGTTGTTCTTCTCTTGTGATGTCAGCGGGGTTATCGCCTTCCTGGCAGGGGAAAGGAGAAGTATCATAGTAGCCAAACTGGGTATGATTACCTCCTTCGATTTTTACAAATTGTGCATCTGCAGGAAGATGCTCCGCTCCTGCTTCAATTTTATCAGGGTGACCATCGTTTGTTCCGTAAATCGATACAGCCTTTAGCTCTGTCTGTTCAAGCCTGAAATTTTCGGACGGGAAAGACGCCCACAAAACCACTCCATCGAGCTTATCAGCAAACTCCTTTGCATATGCGCATGCAAAGGAACCTCCTATCGAATGACCACCTATACTCCATCTTTCAATCCCTGGATACGCACTCATTATCTCAGTTGCTCTTTTGTGGCCTATAGCTGCAACATCACCTGGCATTTTAACAATAACAGTTAAAAATCCCTCTGCAGCAATTGCATGAGCAGGAGGTGCATACGCCCTCGGATCAAGCCACGCTCCAGGATATATGATAAACCCTACTTTTGGATTCACATTTTTGGGCTCAAAGGCATAATAATAATTTGAATCTTCCTCCCACGCTTCAACTTCCACCGTGCGTACAGTAACCATACTGTCTGATCCCATAGCGTCTAACGCTTCCTGCATGGGGGGATAGTGATGATGTAAACCTTCATCACATGCATCTCCCAAACCATCACCATCAGTGTCTTCTTGATTCATACTGCAGAATCCTCCAACTCCGCAATCATCACTGGTACGACAGGGACTGTTTACTATAGTACCTGCGGTACATATCCCTGACTCTGGGCCATTTGGTTTTTGAGGACAGTTATCCATGCTATTTGAGATGCCATCTGCATCTATATCCTCGGGGAGACCGGTAAGTAATCTGTACACATCTGCACCCCCTAAGCTTTCGGTAGAGGAACTGGCACCCTTACTGCCAGAAACATAGAATGCGTTCGCAAAGGTGGTAAATCCTTCAAAACCTACAACATAATCATCACCAAAACCGTCACCGGTAACCTGTTGCCAGGTTATGCCATCACTTGTTTTCCAGATATGAGAGCCGGTGAGGTATTCCTCAGTCGCTCCCATAGCAGGTGCATAGGTCGCAACCAGACCCGCATAGAGATAGTTTCCAAAGGGGAAAAGGTTTACCGCTACATTTTGGTAGATGTCTATCCCACCGTTTATTATCCCATCAAAACCTTCAGGCAGCGTACCATCACCACCGACACTGTAAAACCAACTGCCGTCCTCTGAACTACCGTTAAGGCTGTAGAGGACTCGTGCTCCTGCCAATGATTGAATACCCGCAAAGAGCTTGTTGTCAAAAGATGTAAGACTCCAGGGCAAGAAATTACCGTTGTTCAGGGTACATCCCATCCCATCGCCAAATCCGTTTTCATTGGTGCCGGTGTCATTCTCATCCACGTTCACATCAACGATAAGTTCCCACCCGGTACCCGTAAGTTTTGCCACACGGGAACAGCCTCCCACGTTTACCAATGAGTTGGTTCCCGATGAGCCGGCTCCCCCTGCATAGAGCACTTCAGTGCCTGAGACCGAAGCAGAACCTAAGCTTGAAATACTGGTGCTCACCGGTTTCTGCGAGTTAGGGTAGTTGAGATCTGTATGAAAATTACCAAAACTATTGGCAGGTTCTATTGCCGTCCAGTTATCTCCATCTTCTGTGTACCACACCTGTGCCCCATAGTCATAGTTAAGCCCGGTGCTCACATAGAGCTTATTATCAAATATGTACATCTTGGTGATGGTTTTATTCCAGTAATTGCCAAAACCATTCTCGTCATTACCTGTGCCAATCTCATAACTGTTACCTATCTCAACCGTACCCAGATCGTATTCATAGTCAGGATATGAATTACTATAATGCTTGCTCTCACAGACAGTATATTCAGTCCCCCCATCACCGGCAACTTCATTCTGCTTAATTATAAGGGTGTCCGCCGTATTGCTTAGAATGTCAAAGCGTCTGTATGCTCCCTTTCCTGAGGTGATCTGCAGTACTCCACCGGCCCACTCATCCACTGTCCAGGACTTGCTAGTATCAATAAACTGGGCAGTACTATCTCCATCATCCTCTCCACACCCTGAAATCCCTGTAATGGTTCCTGATTCTTCCGTATCTTTTTTATCAGAGATGACCATCTCCCATGTAGTACCGTCATATCTCCAGACTTCACAGCCGGTTGATTTAAGTATCGATCCCTGCAAACCAGAAGAAAAGCCAAAGTAGAGTTTACCCTGAAAGACCATCATGGCGCCCCATACATTATTGATCCAGGCATTCCCATAGATTCCATTGGTTTCACCTCCGGGAAATAATACCTGCTCCCACATAGTACCAGAAGATCTCCAGACCTCGGCCCCCAGAGTCTCATTTCTAGTCATAACATACAAGCGCTTCTGGTATTCTGCCATCGCCACTACCGACATATTATTATCGTTGCCAAAACCCGGCTGATTTACCCTCTCCCAGACGGATCCATCTTCTCCAGCAATGAATTCCAAGCCTTCCGGTATTTGCCATGAGGTGTTGCAACCGGTAGTAAACATCATCACTGTACACAGGAAAACAAACGCACTCAAAATTGGTTTTGTGAATATTTTTGTGTTCAAAGCGATACCTCCTCTGAAAAGTTAATTATTGCTTCTATTTTGCTTGTTCATCATCTATTTCTTCAACTTTCTAGTGTGTAATAAAAAACTGCAAAAGCCAGTACGTACAACTTTGACAGTTTGTAATTATCTATAACTAATTACCAAAGTGTGCATCTTGCCCTTTCGAATTATAAGTGTGAAACTGCTTTAATTACTGTCACAAAGGTATTTCCGCAATCATTAAATTGACAGGAGGTGTATTCTTATCAATAGTATTGCATCTTGTCAACCTGATAGTGAGATTGCTTTATAAAACAGCATATTTCCTATTTGAGTAATTTGCTTGTTGGATTGATGTTTTTATTATCCCTGTAGGAAGCTATAGGGAATTATCAAGTTAAAAACCACGACCCAGTTTTGCAGCCATCCCGCACCCACTGCCACCACTTTATAACGTACTGCTACGACGCGGACTGAGTCAGCACACTGCTCACTCGGGACGTGGAATAATAGATCTCTAGTAACACTTTTAACTCCCACATTTCTAGATCTCAACAGGAAGCCACTTTATAACAGCCATATAATTCCACTGTCCTAAGCCGGGCAATGTGTTTGGTGATTAATCGAAAGGGCATAGTAAACCAGGGGTAACTGGGAAAGCCTTATACTGTTCTACAAAAGGTAGATAGGGAGGTACAAGGGTAATCCCAAGGCTAACCGAAGCGGTGTGAGGTGGCAGATGACTCCGTAGTAGTGA
>JAZFSJ010000541.1:0-10184 GCA_036446115.1 Thermodesulfobacteriota bacterium
GAATTTTTAATATCATGAAATTATTTATCCGCTCAATTAAGAATCTGGTAGCACTGCTCCTCATTTTTCTGATCTCTTATCATCCCTGCCAAGGGGTTGAAGCCTCCTCTCTATCGGTTACCGTCAGCGGGCTGAAGGCAGACCAAATCAGCTCATTAAAGGAGATGAGAGCTACCCTTACTATCCTGCAATCCTGCTATCTTAAGGCAACACAGAATAACCAGCTTACCTTCAGCCTTCAAAAACTTATCCTCTCAAAGGCCGGTGCCTGCATCAGCAAAATCGTTGAACTGGAGCAGAAGTCCAATTACAAAGCAAAAAGAGATGAAGCCAGGTCTCTCCTTTTAAAAGACCGGGATGTGATCAAAGATATTTTGGCCTGGAATCAGAATAAAGTAGAGGATTTGCAGGAAAATAAACTCGACCAGATGGAGGATACCAGTACCTTCTTTAATTCTCTTGAATGGCAGCAGCCGCAGTATTTGATATCTCTTGCCAGCTACTGGCTAAGCTGGAATGGATACTACAGCAGCCTGCTTCACTCCACAAGAGACACCTTTCGCGAAGAGTTACTTGAAGAAGCCGTTGAGGGATTTTCCCGTACATTTATTGATTTTAAGGAAGAATCGATTGTGGTAAGAAGCCTTTTTGGCCGAGCCCTCTGTTATAAGGAAATGCATAACTATGATAAGGCCATTAACGACATAAATTCAGTTTTAGGAAAGATAAAGCAGGATAATCCCTTATATGTGCGAAGCAGATACGAAAAAGTGATAATCAGCTATCTCACGGGGAACTACGAATCAGCTTTAAGCCAGTTAAAAACTTTTCGTGAGGAAGTGAGTGGAATAAACATCACCCGAACAATGGATGCTGAGCTCAAGAAATTACGAGTTAAAGTTATCCTTGCCATTTCAGAAAAGGAGCGAAAAAAGCAGGGGACAGCCAGCAAAAGTTACTACCGTGATGCCCTCAAAGAGCTGAAAAAGCTGGCTGCAGGCGATGAGAGCCAGGCAGGAGAAGTTTACATATTCGTAAACGAGCATGCCTCCATGCTCTATGATTTATCCTATACTGAACTGGGACCTATAGGATACCTGGCCATTGCCGACTGGCATTTTAACCAGAAACAGTATGACAAGGCCATAATGCGCTACCAGCGTCTCTCCTCATCTTCTCACCATTTAATTAAAAAGCGCATGGATGATGTCTACTTCCGACTGGGATACTGTTTATGCCAGAAGGAGCAGTGGCAGGAGGCTACATCCAGTTTTGAATCCCTTTTTAAAAGGTATCCCCGCTCCTCTTTTGCGGGTAAAGCGGCCTGCCTGTACTACGTAGCAGCCGCCAACAATTACAAGGACAATTCAGGCAATAGCATCTATAAGCGATATATTGAAGCAATTAAAAGCTACCTGAAGCACTGTGCTGACCCCAAGGATAAGAGCGAAGCCCATTTTCAATTAGGCAAATATTATCAGGACAGGGGAAAGACCCAAAATGCCCTCAAGGAATTTTCTCTGGTAGGAAAAGACTCCCCCAATTATACAGAGGCACGGTACTATATAGTACAATCTAATATAGATAGGTTGGAATCTTTTAACAAAAGGGGATTGCAGCAGTCAAGAAGTGCGAAAAAAGTATATCAGGACACCGGCAGGCAGCTGGAGGAATATCAAGAACTGATGCGTAAGCAGGAAAAAGGTGCAGACACAAAGGAGCTGGAGGCCCATATAACACTCCTGCAGGCAAAGCTCCACGTCTACGGACCTGACAGGCATTACAAGAAAGCACTTCAAAAGCTTAAACGTTTCGAAAACCAGTTTCCTCAAGAAAAGCAGCTTTGCCTAATGGCAAAGAGCTTGAGAATGGAGTGTTACCAGAGGCTGCAGATGTTCAAAGAGGCAAAGGAAGAAATTAACAGCTTTCTCAAAAATTACACTTCAGATTCCGATCGATGGACATTTTTAAATGAGTGTGCAAACAAATTTTATGAAGAAGCAAAGAGATTAAGGAATAGGGGGAGCAGCAGACGGGCAAGTCAGCAGGCAGAAATTGCGCTTATGGTGTATGAAAAATTGTTGTCTATTGCTTCAAGGAACGTAAAATATAAAAAATTCTACGACTCTATCCAGATCAGGCTGGCTGAGACTTATATGGATGGAAAACAGATGGCAAAGGCAAAAACAATTTATCAGGAAATATTGCAAAGGGATCCTAAGTCAGCCGATGCCATACAAAACCTCGGCCTGATCTATGAAGAAGAAGGTCAGTGGGAAGAGGCCCTTGCCACCTGGCGAAAGTTTTCCAGAGGATTAGAAACAGGCAGTTATTACTGGTTTGAATCAAAGTACAGGACAGCAACGGTGCTCAACCAGCTGGGGAAAGGGGGTGAGGCCTGTAAAATCATCACTATGATCCACGTGCTTCACCCTGATCTCAGGGATGAAGAACTCAAGAAGAAGTTCACAAAACTGCAAGGGGAAGTGTGCAGAAAGGAAGTGAATTAGGACACAGATTTTCGCAGATTATCAGGATTTTAAACCCAGAATATGTAGGAGTAACTATGCTTAAGAAATGTGCCTATCTCATTTTGATTGTGAGCATCCTGTTTCTGCAGAGCTGTGGTGTTCTTTTTCAGCGAGACAAAGACCTGAAAGAATACCAACTCCACAAGGAACAGTATGAACCCTACAAACTTCAGAATACCATAGAGGGATACAGAGAATTCATTGCAACGTACCCGAAAAACATTTTCGTCATAGACGCTGAACTGGAGATTGAAAATATAGAATTCTCTTCCTATGAGCAAGCAGATAGCGTAGAGGGATATATGGAATTTAAGGTGAGATATCCCAATAACCGCCACGTCTCCCAAGCTAACCTTAAGATTGAACAGGTGGAATTGAAACGCTATGAGAAAACGGATACTATAGAAGGGTATAAAGAGTTTCTCTCCAAATATCCCGCGAGCACCTTCGCGATGCTGGCCAAGGAGAGATTGCAGGAATTGGAGTTTAGAGAGTTCGATATCACACTTCGTAAAAAATACGGTTTTGACCTACTACTCTACCGACTACACTTGCGAAGATTGAAGAAGAAGTTAACTACGGTGGGGGGGATTAACTTGGCTAATTTTACTCCCTTTGCCTCTATTACAACCCATGAGGGGAAAAACTATTTTCATACCCATTTGATCTATTCCACAAATCTTTCCTATTTAGATACTACTTCCAAGGAGGTATCTGAAAGATTCTTTGACCCCCTCATATCCAAATCACTGGTCTATCTTGACAGCCACTTTATGAAAAAAGAGGGGATTGACGGCTTTAGCTTTGATGTCTCATCATCAACACACAGCTTCTACGGAGACAGCAAAACCTTACTAGAATACTATTTCCCTTTAAATCAGGTTAATCTGTTTGCCAAACAGAAGGTTAACAAAGAGGAATTATTAGCTCAGTCGGCAATCATCTCTCCCCGGGATTTGGCCCGCGAAGCCAAAGGAACAGTTGTAGCAAAGGTTCCAAAAGTTACACAAGAAGTGCCGGTGGAAAAAGCAATCGATCTAGAAAAACTGGATGGGCCTAAAATCATGGCAATGGTGAGCGAAAGGGAAAGGGGAGAAGATTATATCATCTCCCGTTCCTGGAAAAGGGGAAACCATAATATGAAAAATATTGAAAAGAGGAAGAACTATAGAGGCAAGAATGGTTTTATAGATAAATCAATTACCAGATATATCGATCCCCCAGATCAATATGGAATAACTATTTTAACCTGGAACTATAAAAACAGGGAAAAGGCGTTCTGGCACAAATCGCTTCATTCAGACATTAAAAGAATTACGGATACTGAGCAATACAGACCCCCCGCCGAAACAGATCTTTGCCTTGCAGATTATGTGGATATAAAGGTTGGGGAGGAAAAACATAAGCTTTTGAGAAGTGAAGACTATGAAGACAAAACATGCTTTATGGTCGAGAGCACTCCCTTTAAAAAGAATATAAGATACGGGAAAAGAATCAGTTGGGTAGACCAGCGTCGCTTCATACCCTTAAAAATAGAGTATTATGATGCGAAGGGAACAACCTGGAAAACCCTGCTCATCGAGTGGCAAAACAAATTTGGGTTCTGGTTCTGGAAAAAGGCAGTGGTGGAGAATGTTCAAGCAGGTCATAAAACCTCTATTACCACTGAGGATGTAAGGATTAACCTGGGGTTGCATGACAGAGATTTTACCAGGCAAGGCTTGGAAAAACAAAAACACGGACTTTAGTCAGGGAAGTGATGCTCCCCGCGCACAGCGCGGGGCATCCCGGAGTTTAAATTTGATTATTTATGAATTGTGCCGATTCATCCCCGCCTACAAGGCGGAGCTTTCTCGGCACCTACCGGTAAACAAGCCGAGCACGTGGTATAAGATATTTTAAAGTCTCTCACCCAAAAGTCTTCAACAGACTGCTTTATTAAAGTTTATGGGGTTTTTGGGAGGACTGTTCACTGCTCTCCGCGCAGCCCTGCAATCAATCGCCGGTACGCTCAGAGGGATGTAATAGCTACCATTTTCTCTGAAGTTTTATACCGTCTTGGTGAATTCCAACATTTACCTTTTGCTAAAAGGAGCCTTTTATTTTATAATGTACTATAAAGCTATATTTAATTAAAACTCAAACACATAGCAGGAGCCACATTCATGGCAAAAGCAACCGTAGCAATCTTGAGGACAAAACCGGACACAGTAATAGAGGACTATACACGTCTCTGTGAGCTGGCAGGATTAAGTAAGGCTCTCGATTCCTCTGCCCCTACCATCTTAAAGGACAATATTACCTGGCACAACGTATTCCCTGGTGTAAACACCACCCCCTGGCAACTTGAAGGAACAATCCAAAGCCTTAAAGCATCAGGCATAAGCGACTTAGTTGCCGTCCACAATCACACTGTGGTTACCATACCGGAAAAAGGGGAAGAGGACTTAAAGTTTAAGCCAATCTATAACCGGCACAACATCCCGGTACTATTCAACTTTAAAGATGAAGATATGCGCTGGGTAGCCTATCAGCCAAAGTTCAAAACACTGGCACTCCACAAAATATTCCCCGAGGGGATTAGAATTCCCGAGTACTTCCAGGGGAAAAACATTGTTCACATGCCTACTGTAAAAACGCACTCATACACTACTTACACCGGGGCACTTAAAAACGCCTTCGGAGGACTTCTTAACTACCACCGTCACTACACTCACACCTGGATTCACGAAACCCTGGTAGACCTCCTCGCCATCGGTAAGGAAATTCATACAGGAATGTTCGCAACCATGGACGGGACCACCGCAGGTTCTGGCCCTGGGCCACGCACCGTAAGGCCCCATGATAAAAATGTTATCCTGGCATCTACCGACCAGGTAGCAATTGATACGGTCGCTGCAAAACTGATGGGGTTCGACTGGCGTGATCTCCCCTGTATTTATCTCTCCCATCAACATGGCCTCGGTATCGGTGACCCTGGAGATATTGAGATTGTGGGGGACACTGATGCGGCAAAAGAAAACTGGAACTTTGAGGTAGGGGTCAATCTGGCAACCGGCACCGGAAGACTTTTCTGGTTTGACACACCTCTAAAACATTTTCAAAAACTGTTTTTCCAGACACCTATTGTCAATCTATTTATTTTTGCCTCAGAATTTTACCACGATAAACTCTGGTACAGAGTGAAAGGTGTGCCCATCGTAAGGAAATGGGAATCCGAATCACCCTGGGGGCAAATGTTCGCACGCCATCCAAAGTGATGCTCACCGCGCACCCTGGTTAAATAAGCTTCGGATTTCACCCTGTTAAATAAGGAACTGGTTTACAGCACATCTCGTCCATATAGGTCATTTATGTATTTTATTACTAGTTCGTTCCCAAGCAGATATTTAACAGGGTAAACCGGGCAAGCAAGGCGGGGCTTTCTCGGCACCGGCCGGTAACAAAGCATATGTGGATTAATCCTGAAAACCCAACCTTTTAAATCTATCTTCCAACAACCCGCAATCCCTCTGAGTGACATGATCACAGCAGATAAAATAAAATCTTTACTCGACCTTAAGCCTCACCCAGAGGAAGGCGGATACTTCGTGGAAACCTACCGATCTCAACAACACCTCTCGGAGGGCGGTGAAGGTAAAATAGCACTTGCAACCGCTATCTACTATTTACTTACACCCGACACCTTTTCAGAAATTCACCGACTTCCGGCAGATGAGGTTTTCCACTTTTACCATGGCGACCCGGTTCAAATGCTTCAACTACTGCCGAACGGGTCAGGTAAAGTTATTGCCCTGGGATCTGATATCCTTAATGGAATGCATCCACAGATAGTAGTAATGAAAGGGGTATGGCAGGGTGCAAGACTTCTTCCCGGTGGAAAGTTTGCCTTACTGGGCACCACCATGTCGCCGGGATTTGAGTTCGCCGACTACGAATCCGGGAGGAGGGATGCATTGGTTGAGTTATACCCGCAGTTTCGAGACTTGATTAGTATCCTCACACGTTGAAGGGAAGAAACTTCTACCGCTTGCTGAGCATCTCCCACAATGAAACACTCATAGGCTCTGCCAGCATTTCACCTGCGCTCTCCACAAAAGCCCTTATATGGGGCTTTTGCAAGTGCTCATCAAAATCTTTCTTACTCTTCCAGCATTCATAAAACATAAAGAGGGATTTACTTTCAGCCGACTGGTGGAGATTATAAACTATACAACCCTGTTCAGAACGGGTAGGCACCACAAGTTTCAAAAGTTCTTTGCCAACTTTTTCCTCCATGCCCTCTTTTGTTTTGATTTGAGCTATAACGGTAACTCCTGCCATTTGTCATTCCCCTTCTTTTGCTTGTTTACTCTTTTAACTGAAATGGCTGTATTCATAAGCTTGCCATTTACTTTTTATTTTTCTACGTTATCATACATTTCTATGATGTCAAACTTTCTTATTCCTCCATTGAACCGGAAGTATCAGCCGAAAAATCGCGTAGATATAATTTGACATCACCTATATAAAATATGATATTGTGGATGAATATCACTTACCCTAAGAGGAGGATAGCATGATTCTCGTTTCTGGTGCTTCAGGACATATTGGCAAAAGAATGGCTCAAAGATTTCTTAAAGACGGTATAAACTTTATCGGTATTGACTATGTGGACAATCCTGAACTTCCGGAATACAGCTTTAAAAAGGTGGATGTTCGAGATCCCTCTATAGCTGATCTTATCAAAGAGCGCGGTGTGGACTCAATCATCCACCTGGCTTTTTGTACAAACCCCAAAATGGATGCCAAAACGAGGGACGATATTGATTTGAATGGCTCAAAGAACATACTGGAGTGTGCCATAAAAAAGGGGGTTAAGAATGTCGTTTTCGCAAGCAGTGGCCGCGTCTACGGTGACCAAAAAAAGGAAGGTGGATTCAAAGACATAAACGGTAATTACCTCAACCCAGGGGAAGATGACTATGCCCAGAATAAAATCAAAGTAGAAAACATGTTCTTAAAGGCAGCTAAAGAGCATGAACTCAAGGTGGCGATATTGAGGTTTGCGATCGTCTGCTGGCAAGGAGGTGGGGTCGGCATGGGAGATATGTTCAAGTCAACATCAAAAACCGGACGTTTCTTCACCCTCGGCGATAAAAATCCCCCCATGCAACTGGTACACGTAGATGATGTGATTGATGACTGTTTAAATGCCATAGGGAAAGAAGGGCTTTTTGATATTGCCTCGGAAGGAACGATGTCTCTGCTGGAAATATTCCTGGAGTCGGCAAAACTAGGTGGTAAGAAACCATCCCCCATTAAGCTTCCTGAAAAGCTAACACTGGGGATAGTCCGTTTATTCTGGAAGCTTGGCGTATGCCCTATACCGCCCCTTTATTTGAAAATGCTTGGCTATGATATCACCAGGGATTTATCAAAGACAATAAGTGCACTAGGAAAGCCCAAATACGACATTCAGCAGATATTAAAGGGTATTGTTGAAGGTTGAATGATTTGGAGTAGCTTGCAGATTAACTTACCCATTTTTTTCTTAAAAAACACATAGTTCTATTTTATAAATAGTATTTTATGACTCTTGCTTACAAAAGATGGATTTTCATATTCTTAATCGTCTACACACAACCTGGATGCTGTTTTCTTATCAAACCCTCTCCCCGTTACACTAGTACCATAGGAATGCAGTTGATACTAATCCCCGCCGGTGAGTCTATGATGGGAAGTTCTCTCTCAGAAGAGGGGAGATTTGACTGTGAGGGTCCTCTTCATCAGGTATATCTCGATGCATTCTACATCGGTGAAAAAGAGGTCATGGTAGGACAGTGGAAGATGTTTATCGAAGAGACCGCCTATAAATGGGATAAATGGTCACTTCTCAATCAATATGCCCCCGGTGACAATTACCCTATCGTATTTGTAAGCTGGGAAGATGCCCAGGCCTTTTGCCGTTGGCTCTCCAAAAAAGAGGAAAAACCCTATCGTCTTCCTACCGAAGCCGAGTGGGAAAAAGCAGCCCGGGGTGGCCTACAAGGAAAAAGGTACCCCTGGGGAAATGAAACTCCCGATGGAACCCAGTGTAATTATGCTGACAAAAATACCGATTTCTCCTGGTCAGATAAGAGGGTTGATGACGGATACACCTTTACTGCACCGGCGGGGAGTTTTCCACCTAATGGGTACGGTCTCTACGACATGGCCGGAAATGCCTGGGAGTGGTGCCAGGACTGGTTCGATTGGGATTACTACAAGGACAGCCCCGCAAAAAATCCCAAAGGGTCTTCTTCCGGGATTGACCGGGTCATGCGAGGCGGTTCCTGGTGTAACGATGCCACTATCATCCGCTGTGCTTTCCGGGGTTTTATACTCCCTAATGTTCCCAATCACCCCAGGGGATTTCGCTTGGCAATGGATCCATGAGGATGTCACCACGAAGAACACGAAGAAAAACAAAAATTAAATGCAGTAAAATTGATAATCCAGGAGAACACGGAAGAGAAAAAATAAAAGCATCTAACTCATTAATATTTTTATTCTCTGTGTCCTCTGTGGTAAAACCAAAATAGGGGAGGTGAAAATGGCTGAACAAGAAAAAAAAGTAGGTATGAAGATCAAATTTACAGATGATGTCTTGAGGGGGGTGTATGCTAACAACATGTTTATAGCCCATACTAAAGAAGAGTTTATTCTCGATTTTATCAATGTTTTTCCTCCGCAGGGCATTGTCAATGCACGGGTTATTATCAGCCCCGGTCATCTTAAGCGTCTGATAAAAGCCTTGGGAAAAAGTCTTGAGAAGTATGAAAAGTCGTTTGGAGATATTAAAGAGGCCCCGGAGCCCAAAGAGTCAACTATTATACATTAAACCTTTTAAAACGAAAGGAGTTAGCTATGGCAAAACTAAGACAACCTAAGTTCCCTCCTGCACTCCTCCCACTCCTTGAACAGGAAAAGATCAAGATAAAAAAATTCAAAACAGCCAAGGATTTTGAAAAAGTGCTCCTCAAATTTCTTAAAGAACAAACTGTGCTCCACCTGTGTACCTGTAGAAAGAACCAGCCCCGCGCCACTCCTATAGAATACCGCCTCGTCGGTCTCACTTTTTATATTCTCTCTGAAGGAGGAGGCAAGTTTAATAACCTTAAGGTCAATAAGAATATATCCTTTTCCATTGCAGCGCCTTACAATTCCAATAAAGACTTCTGGGGGGCGAAGGGGCTGCAGGCCTGGGGAAAGGCAAAAGTATACAGCATGAAAGACAATCCCCGTCGATTCAAAGATGCCCTAAAAAAGATGAAGGTATTTGCTACTATGAAGAAGACAGGAATGAAGGAACTTCCCCCGCAGTTTAATTATCGGGTTATTGAGATCACACCTGATAGAATCAACTATGGTAACTTAAGGGAAGGGGTTTACCACGTTACCTGGACGAGAAAGTGATGCTCCCCGCGCACCCTAGTTAAATAAGCTTCGTATTTAACCGGGCAGGCAGCGCGGGGCATCCCGGTAATTAAATTTGATTATTTATGAATTGTGCCGATTCATCCCCACCTACCCTAGTTAAATAGGCTCCGCATTTAACCGGGCGGGCAAGGCGGGGCTTTCTCGGCACCTGCCGGTAAAAGGAGGTGCTTATGAAATACAAGCTTATCTTTT
>JAZFSJ010000542.1:0-4855 GCA_036446115.1 Thermodesulfobacteriota bacterium
CTCATTGGCGGATATTAAAATTAGCATATTAGGAAAAGAATACAGTATTAAAAGTGATCTTGAAAAACATCGTCTGAATCAGATAGGAGAACATCTGAATCAAAAGGTTGAACAAGTTCTCAAAACAACAAAAACAGTAGCAACACTTAATGTGCTTGTCCTGGCAGCGATGGACATAGCGAATGATTACTTTAAGGTGAGGAATCTCAATGAAGAACTCACCGGTATGGTAGAGGATAAGTCGGGTAATTTAATAGATTATATTGATTCAGAGACCTAATTGTTAATTTATTCCCTGCTGTGTTTGCGATTGGAACGATAATTTTTGATCCAACACTTCAAGAAAGGGAGCTTTTCCTTGCTGTCTGAAGGCAGGCCTCTGGCAATTTGTTAAGAGGAAGTCTGAAGCGGTAACAGAGTGCCCACCTCAGCTACTTAGGTTCAAATGAGGCGTTTCACACGGCACAGCGGGGGATTTAAAAATTTATATTATGGAGTCATTTTATATATGTTATCTGAGTTTCAATTTAAGAAAAGTATGGGTAATGGTGGATGAAGGAGTAAGGTTTGATTTTTGCTGAGACCAAAGAGTATGTTAGTGAAAGAAAGCATGGTAATTTGCCAGTGAAAAACCTATAACTTATTGCGAAATAGGCGAGGTAGTTTATTAAAACATTGAAAATTTCAGGGAAAAGTAACAGAAAATTTCCGAAGACAAGACTAATATTTGCTTACAGACTGAAAGATATTAGACACCTATTTCATTAAGGTTTTTCGAATAGAAAATAATCAAAAATGGTTGTTTTTTGGTAGTTTTACTAGCTTCCTTCACAGAGATTCGATAGTTAAGAATCAATTCTAAAACAGTTCATAGATTATCAGGTCCAGTCAAACCGTATCTTAGTTAATCTCACCATTTCCTACCATTTTCCCCCTGAGAGTATAGTTAAAAATAATAACCTTTTTGGAAGCTATATGCTTCCTGGCAGGCTTAACCTTAAAAGGAGGTGGCAAGTACATTGACATCAATTTTGATAACAATAGGTACGTTACTGGCTATTGTTCTTGGAGCTTTTATTGGTTTCCTTGTTCGAAAAAGGTTCGCTGAGTCCAAGATTGAAATAGCAGAAGAGACATCAAAAAAGGTCTTGGAAAGAGCGAAGAAAGAAGCTGAAACTATTAAGAAAGAAGCTCATCTACAAGCCAAAGAAGATCTTTATAAGGCTAAGGCGGATTTTGAGAAGGAAACAAGAGACCGGCGGCTGGAACTGCATGATTTAGAGAAGAGAATGGTTCAAAGGGAAGAGAATCTGGATAAGAAGGTTGGCCTTATGGACCAGAAGGAGGTTAGCCTCTCAAATAGAGAGAGGAATTTGGTTGTTCAGGAAAAGGGGCTTTCAGAAAAGAAAAATGAATTACAAGTTGTTTTGGATCAGCGAAGGTTAGAGTTGGAAAAGATTTCTGGAATGACTTCTGATGAGGCCAAAAAGATGCTAATGCAAGCTATAGAGAATGAAGCAAAACATGAGGCTGCAAAGACTATCCGTAGGATTGAAGAAGAGGCAAAAGAAACTGCGGATAAAATGGCAAGAAACATCTTGGCCTTGGCGATTCAAAGATATTCTGCTGATTATGTCGCAGAAAAGACGGTTTCTGTGGTTAATCTTCCTAATGAGGAGATGAAGGGGAGAATTATTGGAAGGGAGGGTAGAAATATTCGCTCTATAGAAGCGGCAACGGGCGTTGATCTCATCATCGACGATACTCCTGAAGCTGTAGTCCTTTCAGGGTTTGACCCTATAAGGAGAGAAGTTGCTAGGATTTCTTTAGAACGGTTGATTACTGATGGGCGAATACACCCTGCGCGTATAGAGGAGATAGTTGAAAAGGCAAAACAAGAGGTGGATGTAGGTGTGCGAGAGTTTGGTGAACAAGCTACTTTTGACATTGGGGTCCATGGGGTGAGTGGAGAGCTGATAAAACTATTGGGCAGGCTGAAATATAGAACTAGTTATGATCAAAATGTTTTGCAACATTCACTGGAGGTAGCTTCTTTTTGTGGGATTATTGCCTCCGAACTGGGGCTCAATGTTAAAAAGAACAAGAGAGCTGGTTTATTGCACGATATTGGTAAAGCTGTTGATCATGAGATAGAAGGGTCCCATGCTACTATTGGTGCGGATTTAGCAAAAAAGCATGGAGAGGATGATGAAATTATCCACGCTATAGCTGCTCACCACGATGATGAAAAACCTCAGACGGTGCTTGCAATACTTGTGCAGGTTGCTGATGCTCTGTCTGCGGCGAGACCGGGTGCGAGAAGGGAGATGTTGGAAACCTATGTGAAGCACCTAAAGGAGTTAGAAGAGATAGCAAATTCTTTCCCAGGCGTGAGCAAATCTTATGCGGTACAGGCCGGAAGAGAAATCAGAATCATTGTGGAAAGTGAAGAAATTACTGATGATGATGCTGTCGTCTTGTCTCAGGATGTGGCGAAGAAGATCGAAGCAAATTTAAGCTATCCGGGACAGATTAAAATTACGGTGATCAGGGAAACAAGGTCCGTGGATTATGCGAAGTAAATAGCTTTTATAAGGGAAGAAGAGTTGGCTGGTGGTTAGGTTATGGAAAATGTCTTTGATATTCTTAAGAACCGAGGGTTTGTTGAACAGGTAACAGACGAGCATGCTGTATGTGAGCTTTTGTCTAAACCTATCACCTGCTATATAGGGTTTGATCCTACAGCTTCAACTCTTCATGTGGGAAGTCTGTTGCCGATAATGGCTTTGATGCATATGCAGAAAAATGGTCATAAGCCCATTGTGCTCATTGGTGGGGGGACGGGCATGATAGGGGATCCCAGTGGTAAAACCAAGGCACGAGAGGTACTTACAAAAAACCAGATTGAGGAAAATGCACTAGCGATAAAAAAGCAGTTTTCTCGTTATATTGATTTTGGCAAAGATAACGCACTTCTTCTTAATAATGCTGATTGGCTGCTTGGTTTAGGTTATATTGAGTTTCTCCGTGACATAGGTTGCCATTTCAGTGTTAACAGAATGCTCACCGCAGAGTCATACAAAGCGAGGCTCAAAACAGGACTCAACTTCATAGAGTTTAATTATATGTTGCTTCAGGCGTATGACTTTCTCTATCTTAGCAAACAGTATCAGTGTCTTTTACAGATGGGGGGTAATGATCAATGGGGTAATATTTTAGCAGGTATTGACTTGACTAGGAGGGTTGAAGGGCGTGAGGTGTATGGGATAACGTTTCCGCTCATTGTTACTGCTTCCGGTGACAAAATGGGAAAAACAGAAAAAGGAGCGATTTGGTTGGATGAAAGTTTGACTTCTCCCTATGAATATTATCAATTTTGGATAAATGTGGATGATGCAGATGTGGGAAGATTTCTTAAATTATTTACCTTTTTACCTCAGGAGGAGATTATACCGGTAGAGAGAATGAAAGGGGAAGAACTCAATAATGTTAAGAAGGTCTTGGCCTTTGAGGCAACTAAAATTACTCACGGCGAAAAAAAGGCTTTAGAGGCTTGGAAAACCTCTGTCAGTGCTTTTGGATGTCGGGAAATAGATGCTCAATTGTTCCCATCGAGTACGATTCCGAGAGTAAGAGTTGCAGATGATCTAGCTGGCATACCAACCAGTGTTGTAGAAAGAGAGGTATTAGAAAAGGGAATATCTGCTTTTGAACTTTTTACCAATGTGGGACTTTGTTCTACCCGGAGTGAGGCTCGTCGTTTAATAGGCCAAAAAGGGGGGTATGTTAACGGAGAGCCGGTTAGTAGATATGATGAGATAATTGGCTGTAAACATCTTAAAGATGGGAATGTCATATTGCGCAGCGGCAAAAAGAAATATCATCGAATAATTGTTAACTAGTTGAAAAATATAATGATTTTGTTTTATTTTTTACTTGACAATAAGATCATTTAAGAATAGAATACAAAGTTACCTGAAAATTGTTCTTTGGAAATTGAATAGCATGGCTATTAATCTGAGTTAATTACATACTCTAGAAACTTGAAATAAACTGAAGAGTTTGATCCTGGCTCAGAACGAACACTGGCGGCGTACATAACACATGCAAGTCGAACGAGAAATTCCGATTCGTCGGGAGAGTAAAGTGGCGAACGGGTGAGTAATACGAGGGTAATCTATCCTTGGATTAGGGATAACTTTGCGAAAGCGAAACTAATACCTGATAAGACTACAATCTCTTAGGGGATAGTAGGAAAAGATGGCCTCTGTTTCATGCTATTGTCTGAGGATGAGCCCTTGCACTATTAGCTAGTTGGTGAGATAAAAGCTCACCAAGGCGACGATGGTTAGTTGGTCTGAGAGGATGACCAGCCACACTGGAACTGAGACACGGTCCAGACTCCTACGGGAGGCAGCAGTGAGGAATATTGCGCAATGGGGGAAACCCTGACGCAGTGACGCCGCGTGAGTGATGAAGGCTTTCGAGTCGTAAAGCTCTGTGAGGTGGAAAGAAAAATTCCAGTGATAATACCACTGGAACTTGACGGTACCACCAGAGGAAGCACCGGCTAACTCCGTGCCAGCAGCCGCGGTAATACGGAGGGTGCAAGTGTTGTTCGGAATTACTGGGCGTAAAGGGCGTGTAGGCGGTTAGGCAAGTCAGATGTGAAAGCCCTTGGCTTAACCAAGGAAGTGCATTTGAAACTGCTTGACTAGAGTACAGGATGGGAAAGTGGAATTCCCAGTGTAGAGGTGAAATTCATAGATATTGGGAGGAACACCGGTGGCGAAGGCGGCTTTCTGGCCTGATACTGACGCTGAGACGCGAAAGCGTGGGGAGCAAACAGGATTAG
>JAZFSJ010000543.1:0-10584 GCA_036446115.1 Thermodesulfobacteriota bacterium
TGAAGGTCATATTCTGAGGCATCGGTAACTTTTACCTCAACCATCTCACCGACAACAGCATTTCCTTTGTGGAGGTAAACTATTCCATCAATTTCCGGGGCTTGAAAAGAGGTCCTTCCAAAAGGCACGCCAGTCTCACTGCTTGTACTTCCTACTAAGACTTTTTGAGTAGATCCGATCAGCTTTTGGTTGTTCTTCAAAGAAATCTGAGATTGAGTGGACATCAGGGTGTGATATCTTGCATCAATTACTTGCACAGGCACTTTCCGTGCAAATCGATATGCTTTCGTTTCCTCCTCATCAGAGTATCTAAAGGCCCCCAGGTGTTCAAACTCTATCTCTTTGACGAAGTCTATGAGAAGGCCAAAATCCTTATCTGTTTCTTCAGGGAAACCAACCATGAATGTCGTTCTTAGCGAGAGGTTGGGAATGTTTTTTCTTAACTCTGTTATGAGTTCCCTGATCTTTGTACTATCCTTTTCCCTTCCCATTCTTTTCAAGATACGGTTGCTGATGTGCTGGAGAGGGAGATCAATATAGTTTACTATCTTTTCTTCTTCACCAATGATTTTGATCAGATCGTTCGAGAGGTGATCAGGATGAGTGTAGAGTACTCTTATCCACTCGATGCCTTCAATCTGAGAGAGCTGTTTCAGTAGATAGGGTAAATCTTTCTTGTGAGTAAGGTCTCTCCCATAGAAGGTAGTATCCTGGGCAATAAGGTTTATCTCTTTTACGCCTCTTGCCACGAGCATTTTCACTTCGGCCGTGATGGATTCAGGTGGCCTGCTTTGATAGGGGCCTTTTATTTGAGGGATGGTACAAAAAGAGCAGTGATGAGCACACCCTTCAGCAATCTTTACGTACGCGGTGTAGAGAGGGGTGGAGAGGATTCGAGGGGTAGTGTGGTCTAAGAGGAAGGTGGGTGTGCTGATGTGGAGGGGATGAAATGAGGGTTCTCTGCTTTCTGCTTCGAGTAACTCACCGATTCTCGGGAACTCACCAACTCCAACAAATAGATCAACTTCTTTCAATTCATGAACTAGTTGCTTCCCGTACCGTTGGGGGAGACAGCCTGCAACAACCAACCTCCGGCAATTACCCTCCTTTTTTAATAAGGCGAGATTTAGGATGGTGTCAACTGCTTCCTGAGAGGCATCCTTGATGAATGCGCAGGTGTTGACGATAATAATATCTGCTTCTTCTTTAGAGGTGGTAAAGGTGTAGCCATATTTTCGCAGACATCCTGCGATGACTTCACTATCCACCAGATTTTTGGCGCAACCCAAGCTCTCTAAATAGACCTTTTCTTTCAATTACCCTATCACCCAATGCTCAATTCCACGATGCCTGTTTGGTAAAATCAGGAACAAACTCCTCTTGAATTTTTTCAGGCTCCTGACACCAACCATTTTCAAAGCCGTGTTTATCCAGAAGTTCCAGGCATCTTTGATATTCTTGCCTAGTAAGTCTCCTGTTGATTCCATCCTGCTTGTGAGCACGATAAGTGGGGAAATATTGTCCCATGAGGCTGATATGAGCGCCTGTCCCTATGTGCTCTTTGATCATCTTCAAGACCTCTTCTGTCCCAGATAGATTGTGAGGAAGCACCAGGTGCCGGATGATAAGACCTTTTTCAGCAATACCGTTCTCATTTATCTGAAGAGGTCCCACCTGCCGGTACATTTCTTGAAGGGTAGCAATGTTGTGTCGTGTGTAGTGTTGTGCCTTGGAAAATTTAAGGGCCTGTCTATCGTCTCCATATTTGGCATCAGGCAGATAGATGTCAATTACGCCGTCTAAAAGCCTTAGCACTTCTGCTTTTTCATAACCATTAGAATTATAAACCAAAGGCAGGGTGAGTCCTCGTGAGAAAGCTTCCTTAAGAGCTTTAACGATTATAGGCAAGAAATGGGTGGGAGAAACAAAGTTGATGTTATGGCATCCTTTTGCTTGCAGTCCGATCATGGTATCGGCCAACTGCGCTACATTCATGAAATGCCCCAGGTGCTCCTGGCTTATCTGGTAGTTTTGACAGAACTGGCATTGTAGGTGGCAATGAGTGAAAAATATAGTGCCCGATCCTCTTTCCCCCGTTAAAACAGGTTCTTCTCCAAAGTGGGGTAGCGTTTTGGCTACCATAAGAACATCTCCTGCCTGGCAGATCCCTTTCTCTTTTCCCTTACGATTAACCTTGCACTCCCAGGGGCAGAGGGAACAGTGGGTTAACAGATCTTCCAGGACATCTATTCTCTCGTCCAATTCTCCACTGTCACTAAGAGTATGTTTTAAATCTTTCACTCCTTCGTAGAACTCCTCTATGGAAATTAGTTTTTGCTACTGTGGTTCTGTACCTTCCTGTTATTGGCTACTGTCTTTTTCCTCGGTGATGGCTGTGGTGTCTTTTTTGACTAATATTTTTCTTACCGCTGGAGGCATGTAAATATCTTCCAGATTAAACTGACTCAATGCGTCTGCTAAGACATCGATTTTTTCTGATAGATGAAGATTGCTATCGATAATGACCAGCTTATCTTCCTTCAATCTGCACAGACCTCCTTTTGAGTAGACGTGTTTCTTTTTTAGGTTCTCATAATTTACTTGGATACCCATCTTTTCTGCAATCGCCTCTAAATTTTGTAAAATCATAGTTTCATTCATTGGGAGTTCGTCTCCTTTAAGTTAAGAGGGGTGTAATATCAAAAGTCCATCCAGTCATTTAGGGGGATAAAAATGATAATCCATATTGAAGGTTAATTCAAATAATATTTCAAAATACCTGCCAAATATTCTAATGCCTTTACCGTTGACACCTAATTTCCATTCGCCTATACTGCCTTCATTGGAATGCGAATTTATGCTATACCAGTAAGGAAGAGTTTTACCTCAATTTGGATAAGCCTATGAAAAAGGTTCTTTTTTTAGTCAATCTGGTTTCAGGAAAAAAAATGGGAAGGAATATAAAAGAGCGCATTCCTCCAGAACTTCACGGAATACTTGACCCGAACCAGTACGATATGGAATTTACTGAAACTGCTACAGCGAGGCAGATCAAAGATATTTCTCCTGGATACGAGACACTGGTGGTAGTTGGAGGGGATGGAACACTCCATCAAGTAGTAGAGGGAATTGTTGGTTTGAAGAATAAACCCAAGATAGGGATTATCCCTACAGGTACTGGTAATGACATTGCAAAGTCACTGGGGATTTTGCCTATTTTTGAATCTTATGGATTGCGTGCCTTGCTTGAGGTGATTTTAAAAGGTAAAACTGTGTCTGTGGACATCATTGGTTTGAACAACAAATACTTTTTTGCCAACTATTTTGGGATTGGAAATGATGCAAAGATTTCAAATGATTTTGGCAGGTTAAGATTAACTCCCCTTTTCCGTAGAGGGAGGTTCCTTTTCTTTAATCAAGCTCTTTATGTTCTTATCGGTCTCAAGGGGGGATTTTACAGGATTCCATTCGGTGTTGAACTGAAGTACAAAAAAGACCACTCAACTACTGAGACGCTTGCTTTAACCAAGGGCATACGTGAAATACTAATTACTAATGTAAAAACATATGCGGGAGGGGATTGCTTGTCGTCAAAGTGCAAGATGGATGATGGTAAGTTTGAGGTTACGATTATTTTCAGCCTGTGGCAATGGCTAATGATGCATTTTACCCGATTTTTGAAAAAACCACTCGATGTTATCTGCTCAGGTCTGACTCAGTTTCAGACTGATATGTTAGAGATAACATTTACGGGGGATACCTTCTACCAGATTGATGGAGAAACGTTTGATGATTTTTCAAAAGGAAGGAAGTGTTTGTCAGTAAGTGTTGGATCAGCCATAGAAATGATAGTCCCCTGAAAAATAACCTGGGGGGAAAACTTTACCCACATATATTAAAATAGGCAGTGGTGAATCATGTTACCTGGCTGTTCAAATTTAAAATATGTAAGGTATTTCTATTTACTGCTTTTTTGCATGCTGTTTTTCACCTGCTGCGCACATGTGCAAAAACGGGAAATGGAAGTTACTGCATATTGCGGGTGTAAGAAGTGCTGCAGTTGGACAAGGGGTAACTGGAAATATCTGAAGCTGAACTTTTGGAATCGCTATTATGTATCCGGACCGGATAAAGGAGCACGATATCGTGGACGTACCGCCAGCGGAACGAAACCACGTGAATACAATCCAGGCCTGGTTTCAATCGACAGTGTAAAGCATCCGTGGATGATACCGGTACGGGTTGTGTTTTTCTGGCTCATTCTTCCCTATCCCGGCACCATCGCCGCCGACACAAACTATTACCCGTTTGGGGCTGTTATGTATATACCCGAATATGGGAAGGGAGTGGTTGAGGACCGGGGATCTGCCATAAAAGGTGAAAATCGGGTGGACATATTTTACCGTTCCCACCGCAGGGCACTGAAATGGGGCAGGCAGAAGCGAACTGTGAAAATAAAATTGCAAAGGTAAATTAACTGCATAGCTTCAGATCAATGTAAAACGGGAAGGAAATAGCTTAACGACAAGCTATTAGCCTTCCCGTTCTTTGCGTTCTATGCTTCCCAAAATCCTGCCGTCCAGGCTGTGGCGCCTACAAAAAATTACCCAGATACCGTGCTATATAAAAGGCAGACCTTTTATCAATCGGGTCAAACTGAATACCAAACCCTTCTCTGTTTTTACCCTTCTGTCTTACTATGCCGTTCACCTTTATAGTTTCATCCACTCCCGGTATTTCAAGCTTGAGTGTGAGGCGGGAAGCCATAGGTAAGAAATCAAACTCATCGGATTTTTTAATCAGGCAGCCACCCGGGGAGAGGTCTTTAGTCCATCCGGTTTTTAAGGTGTCTACATCCTGAACTTTGACCTCAGTGTTAAAACGGGGGTGAGTTCTTTGTTCCTTCATGGCATGTTCCTAGAGTTAATCCAATTTAGGAATCTACTTACTCAAGCTTTATCTTTATGAGTAAGGGTTACTTGCAAGTAATTTTTTTGTCTGTTGCATTATCTTTGAGACAACATTCAAAAGTGTAAAGGTAACCAGCATCGTCTTTTAGGTTCTCACCGTCTTTCCTTCTGATAAGATAATTGCCTTTCTTCTTAGCAGTTTTGCCGGCACGAACCCTTGTACATTCAACACAGTACCTATCCCCTGGTTTGGCAGTAAAATGTATTTTCTTAGGTGAGTTGCTAATGACGCTCTTCTCCCAATAATTCACCTTTAGGTCATGGTCTCCCTTAGATGTGACAAGGTGTTGTCGTATTAGCCACAAGAATTTACTCATGCTAACCATCTTACCATCAATGTATACTATCTCTGCATTTAAAGTATGGATCTCCACACGTTCGCTCTTTGCCGTCTGTCTTGTGCTTACATTGTAAGGTAAACTACAGCAGGCACTAAGTGCCAAAAGACATACGATGGGGAGAAACAAGAATCTGTTTAGCATTGTGACTTTCATTTTGTCCACCTTTCATTGTTTCTTGTTGATGGGTTTTTATATACCTTCTATCAGTTATTGCTGGTTAGTGTCAAGCAACTTCTTCATTTGTGTAATTAGAGTTGCAAACGGCATCCCCGATGAATTCAAACGGTATTTTTGCAATATGGTAATTCTTATGGGGTGAGTCTATTCCCCCTCTTTTTCATCTTCACTGTGGTAGGCCTTCAGGAATTCTTTCTTGACTGATTTAAGTTCTTCTAAGATGCGTTTCCCACCCTTTTTCACCACACTGTGTGCCTCGTCTACGATCTGCTCCGTGCCTCTCTCCAGGATTTCTTCATCAGGTTCTGGCAATCCGTCTCGTTTGATCTTCCATTTGACAAGTTCTTTGGTGAGGTCTTTTTCTACCTCACGGATTTTCTTGCCTAATGAAAAAGTATCGGACTTTCCCATCTTCCTTCCTATAAGCTGTTGGCTAATATTTCATACACCGCAAATTACTTTCCCTGCTTTACCATTGCGGCTTTTACCTTCGGGACCGTTTCTTTGATGTAGTCTCCCACACGTTGAAACTCTACACCGAATATCTCTTTGATTATGTTGTGATCAATTTTTGAATCCATGATAAAATCCTGCAGTTGTTCAGCAGTAAAGAATGATTTTTCTGGATTGCTCTTTACCCTTTCTATAAGTTTTTCCTTTGAAACACCTTTGGTGTAGTTGGCATTTACTCCTGCTTCTTTTGCAATCATGTTGAGAAGTTCTCTCTGGGTGATACAGTCGGGTCCTCCCACAGATAGTGTCTTATTGGATGCCGCCGGATTTTCGACAGCGTCCACCATGCATTTTGCCAGATCAAAGCGGGATAGCGGACTCATGTGGATATCCGCGGGACCAAAGGGCCAGGTATCAGTTTCTCCCAATTTTAGTACATTGGGGATAAAGAAAAAGTCAATATCCTTAAACAGTCCCGATGACTGGAAAATGGTATAATCCATGCCTGAATTCCTGATTGCCTCTTCGGACTGAAACTTGGCCTGGTACATATCGGAAAGGCAGTCAGGGCCGACACCGTCTGCTGATATAAGAACTATTTTTTTAACCCCCTTTTGTTTTGCAACCTCAACAACGTTCATGATACCATTCCCTTCAACATCCTGATACGTACGCCCTTTCTGTATCTGATCGGGATTGAGACGGATGGTAATGATGACCGCTTCCACTGCCTCCATTGAAGGTTCAAGAGAGGACATATCAAGTATGTCCCCCTCAAAAAACTCGACCCTGTTTTTTGCCTCACCCAGTTTGTCTATGTTTGCTTTGGATATATCAAACGCCTTAACGTTGTGTCCTTTTTCTACGGCATTTTTTGTTACTGCACTGCCAACATCACCCGTGGCCCCTACAACCAAAATGTTCATAGTACTTTCCTCCTTTGAAATTGAGGTTTAGAAAATCCTTTCATAAGCCTAGTACTATAAGATAAAGATATCTTTGAGTCAATGGAAATAGTGTAGCATACTATAACAATTTTAAAAGATTTATGGTGATCGAAGTGGGGAAGGAAAAACTCATCTCTTATTTTTTGGTACAGCAGAGTAAAAGAGAGGTTCTTTGATATGTTCATTCTTACATAGTGGGCAGCGACTGGGGGCACGGAAAGTTCTTCTTTTAGTGAAGGTGAATCCACATGCTAAACAGGCTGGAGCTTTTATCCTAAGAGTGCCCCTTAAAGACCTGTGTACGTGCTCCAGATGACTATACACTTCTTTTTCCGGGATGTGCATAGCCTGAGAAATGTCCTTTGCCGTCCATTCACCGATAGATAACAATGCTATAATCTCTTTTCTAATGGTCATGGGTGAGACTCACAGTTGCCGGGCATGCCCTGATTTCACTTCACACATTTATTTTGCTTGGATACCTGGATGTTTAGAAATAATACCAGATGCTCTCGTAATCTAGAGGGTCTTCGCCGCGGGCTTCGAGTTTTTCAAGATAGGATAATATCGGTACATCCGGCATGACGAAAATCTCCTGGAGCATCATCTGTTTTTCCCAGGGATGAAATTCGTATACCCGCCTGCCGTCAGGCAGTATGCCGATGAGGTCGCGGTTTTGTGCGGCCCTGAGGTAATTTTTCCCCAGCCGCGGTACGTTGTAGACAGCCTCGTCGGTGCGTTCGAGGCCTGAAAAGAGACGTGACTCCTCTTTTTGCTCCTGCAATAGTCGCGCCATAGGCACATGTAATCTTTCGGTTTCCTCCTTGCCCTTCATATTAAAGGTGTAATAGGGGTCGATGCCTGCAAGTCTAAGAATTCTTCTTAACAGTGCGGCTTCGAAACGTCGGGAGTTTTCGAAAGTGAATACCATCTGGTTGTACACGCTTATGCCTCGACGTTTCAGTCTGTCAACTGCCTCCACCATTTCGGGCGTCACCTCGTAGGCGTGTTCTGCATGGGTTACCAGCGTCACTTCACGACGTCCCGGTATGCGGAAGCTGGCCAGCATTTCAGCTAAGTCTTCGGTAATGCGCATGGGCAGTGTTACGGGTGTTCGGCTGCCTATGCGTATGCGCTGAATGTGGTTGATGTCGGCAAGTTGTTTGAGTAATGCTTCCAGTTTGCCGTCACTCAGCACCAGGGGGTCGCCGCCGGTCATCAAAACCTCGGTTATAGCAGGATGGTTGTGGATCCAATCGATAGCGTGTTTAATGGTTTCCGGGTCGGCCAGGGCATGGTGATCGAGTACATCGTTAATCTCCCAGTTGCGCTGGCAGTAAACACAGATTTGGGGACAGGTATTGTAGGGCTTGAAGATGACGATGGTGGCATAGCGGCGCGTGATTAGTTCGATGGGAGAAGTATCGCGTTCAAGCATAAAGTCGAATGCGTATTCACGTTCGCCACGGTGAGCCGACATATGCTCGACGTAATTTCGTTTGGGAAAAACCTGGGCACGGACAGCGTGATCAGCGCTGCGTTCAGTGCTGTTATCCATTAAGCTCAGGTAGTAGGGGGTCACGCCGAAAGGCAGACCGGCCTTATTGGCCATACCTATGCACTCTCGCTCTTCATCGCTTAAAGTGACAAGACGCTCGACCTGCTGCAGTTCTTTGGTGACATGCTGCAGCTGCCAGTGCCAGTCGTTCCATTGATCGACCGAAGCATCCAAAACCTCAAGAATGCGCTGGCGGTTGGTGTGTCGCCTGTTGATTATCTCCTGATGGAGGCCGTGCGGATAGCGTTCGGTTCGGTGACGTACCTGCTTCCACATTTCATCGAGTTCTTTTGATCTTTCAATGGCGGCCTCACGCCCTTCAAGCAGATCTATTTTTTGTTTTTTGAGTTTCTTGTAAATTGCACTGCGGCCGTAGGCACCTCGACATATGTGTATTATTTCTGCCCAAAACGCGGGTGTCAAATCAAGACGCTCACGCCCACAGGCTACATCCCACAGTGCCTTCACCAGGCTGAATCCGGCATACTTCTCTTTACGAGAGGTTGACATTAAGCGTAAGGCTCGGATGCTGTCGCGTACCACGACAAGTTCAAGTGGATGCAGCTTCTGCCAGCTTTCTTCGCTGTATTCTCTGAACTCTGTGCGGTTAAGCCATTCCCATAGAGTCCTTCTAGCATTCCGAAGGCTGGTTTCCAAACGCAGCATTTGGGTCAGGAGAGGGTTTTCACTCAGAAAGGTTTCCGCGCTAAATTGTTCAGAATATTTCGACATTTACAAGACTCCGCCGTGAACAGTTGAGATATCTTTTCCAAAACGACATTAATGACTACCTAGTGAGAGGGAGGGTGGTAACTGTGCATTTGAAGGGCACTCATCAGTGATATCAAATACCCAAGAGATTACCACCGTAGTTTATTAAAGGTATTTAGCAAGATCAACAGTATAGGATAAATAGCCGTTTGAGTCAATAGAGAGAGTTTGCAAAATGTGCCAGATGTCCCTGTTGCCTCTAAGGAAGAATTGGCATCCCACATCCTTAAAAAAAACACTGGACATATAGTTCCACTATATAATAGCTGGAGGGAGGAATGTTATGTTACAGGGAGAGAGAATGACTATAGGAGAGCTGGCCAAGAGGACTGGTGTCTCCACACAAACGATACACTATTATTTAAAGGAAAGGCTTTTGCCCATGCCAGATAAGACCAGCAAGACCTGGGCATACTATACCTATGATCATGTCGAGCGGGTTAACATGATTAAAAGCCTAAAGGAACGATATTATTTTCCACTTAAGGTGATAAGAGGTATTCTTGAAGAGGTGCCTTCACATAAAAGACTCATGAGTAGTGCCCCTCTCCCGGCTGCGTCAGATTTAGAAAAATCTTCTGCGAAGGGTAAAAAAGGGGGCCTTATATCCAGAAAGGAACTCTCCATGAAATCTGGAGTCTCCCTGGGTTTTATAAATGAGCTTGAGGAGATGGGTTTTTTGCTTTCCGGGGGGAGCAATGCTAAAAGGTATGATAGTGATGACCTTGCATTGGTGAAAAGTTTCAGTAGATTAATTAAGGTGGGGAAAGGCAGCCTGGAGGATCTGAGGTTTTATCAATACTTTTTTGGTGTGCTGTCAGATGAAATGAACTTTGTGAACAGTAGGATCATAAGACCCGGTGGTTTGAAAATGATAAGCCTCAGGGAGATAGAGGGCCATCTGAACACCATAAGAAGCTATTTTGGGAAGAGAATACATCGTTATGAGGAGAAGTACATTGCAAAAAAATATTCCAAGAAGGAATCATAGGTCTATGAGCCAAAAAACATCAACTTAATATTTAGTGCCGTTCTTATGGACTATGCCATACAGCTCCTGCAATGTTTATACACTCCTTTTTAAGAATAAGCAGGCTTCTTATAAAGAGCTAAAAACTTTTATTTGGAATCGTTTAAAGAGGAGCAAACAATCAGACACCACAATAATATGGGCATATCAAAGAAAAAGGCAGAGCCAAAACCCTGCCTTTAATGTACAAATAAAAAATAAATGATTGAGCAAGTTATTTGACAGCCTTGCTAAGCTTAGATCCGGCTTTGAATTTAGCAACTTTTCTGGCTGCTATCTTTATGGATTTCCCAGTTTGAGGATTCCTGCCAGTTCTGGCCTTCCTCTTGGAAACAGA
>JAZFSJ010000544.1:0-2785 GCA_036446115.1 Thermodesulfobacteriota bacterium
ATATCTCTCCAGCAAAATAGTTGACAGATATCTGAATCTTTAGAGCTTCTGTTTCTGATATACATGCGTGACTCAGATCACCCCGAAAAAATGAATTTTCCAAGAATAGTCTCATCTATGCTAAGTAAAGGATGTATTATCCATCTTATCGCCACGCCATTCAACTTGGGTTTCTACTACCAAACGAATACTTAAAAATTCCCTGATTTTCCCTTTCTGCTATTATACTTCAATCCATCAATATTCAATGTTTCTTTTACCAATCAAAAGAAAATCCGGTACGCCAAAAGTAACGATTAACGATAAGAAACCTGACATCTCAGCCAATTAACGATATCTGCTATCAACATTAAATAATTGAAATCGCTAAAACTTTCTACTGCGATATGTAAGCATTACTTTATCGAAAGTATAGACTTTGGGCAAGTAACCTTGAGAATGAAAGCTTTGGGAGGCACCACAAAATATTGAGTCATTTTCTAATTTACCTTCTTCCCTCACCAAGAAGGTTTTACTCAAAATCCTCCTGAAAGACCATTCCTTTTCAGACCTTGATCTTTGCCCGCACCAGGAGTGAAATAATAAACCACCTCAAGGGGTCTAGGCTATTCTCAATCGTGTGAATTGGTGTAGCTTTAAACTCATTCATCGAAATCTAAGAAATTCTTGACAAATACCACTTTCCTTTATAAGGTGAAATCGATTTTCCTTGACAGGCAGAATCGCCCATCCCATCTAGCCCACTGTTTTTTTCACCTGATCCAGCTGAGGATTCTGCCTGAGGCGAAAATTTGATTGTTGTCAAAGCCTTTTCAAATGGTTAAGCCATCTATTTATCCGTTGCCTATTCTTTTCTGTATTGGAAGCATTTAAAGGGGTAATCCCATGACCACCAAGAAGGTTAAACGAAAGCTCGCGGCTATTTTCAGCGCCGATGTAAAGGGATACAGCCGACTTATGGGAGACGATGAAGTTGCGACCATCCGTACTTTAGAGGAATATCGTGAGGTTATGAGCATGCATATTGAACGACAGGGGGGTCGGGTGGTGGACTCTCCGGGGGATAACCTGCTGGCAGAGTTTTCCAGTGTTGTTGATGCGGTCGAATCGGCAGTGGAAGTCCAGCGGCATTTGAAAACGAAGAATGCTGAACTTCCTGAAAACCGCAAAATGGAGTTTCGTATCGGGATCAATCTTGGAGATGTGATTGAAGAAGGAGAGCGCATTTATGGTGATGGAGTTAATATTGCTGCCCGTATTGAGAGTTTGGCTGATGCTGGAGGGATCTGCATCTCCGGAACTGCTTTTGATCAGGTTAAGAATAAACTGAACCTGGGATACGAATTTCGCGGAAAACATGATGTAAAGAACATTGAAGAGCCAGTGCGGGTGTATAAGGTTCTAATGGAGCCGGAAGGAGTTGGAAAAGTAATCGGTGAAGTAAGCCCAAAAACGAGGCAATGGCAGAAGGCAGCCATAGCTTCATTAGTAGTAATCATTATTGTTGCCGGAGTTTTAGCAATCTGGAATTTCTATTTAGGTCGTCCATCTAAAGAACCTGCCTCTTCGGATAGGATGGCATTTACGCAGCTGCATAAGCCTTCCATTGCGGTGCTCCCCTTTGTCAATATGAGTAGAGACCCTGAGCAAGAGTATTTCAGCGATGGGATGACCGAAGATCTTATAACCGATCTTTCCAAGATCTCTGGATTATTTGTTATAGCCCGTAACTCTGTGTTCACATACAAAGGAAAGCCCGTGAAAGTGGAGGAAGTGGGTCGAGATTTGAATGTGCAGTATGTGTTAGAGGGAAGTGTGCGCAAAGCAGGTAACAGGGTGCGAATCTCGGCCCAGCTGATCGAAGCAACGACGAAGAGGAACCTTTGGGCTGAACGATATGACCGAGACTTGGAAGATATTTTTGCCCTTCAAGATGAGGTTACAGAGAAAATAGTGGCGGCTCTTTCAGTGAAGTTGACTGAGGACGAGCAGAAGCGTCTGTTGCGGAAATACACAGATGATATGAAGGCATATGATTATTATTTACGAGGGTTGGAGTATTATTATCGTATGACTGGAGAGGCAAATATTCAAGCACGACAGATGCTTGAGAGAGCCGTTGACTCTGACCCCGAGTTTGCCGCAGCATATGCGTACCTGGGCTTGACTCACTGGGCTGATTGGGCTTTGTGGGGGAGCCAAGAACCTCAGACGCTTGAGCGAGCCTTTGAACTAGCGAAAAAGGCCATAGCCCTTGATGACCAACAGCCTGAAGGCCACGCTCTTTTAGGCGAAATCTATCTATGGAAAAAGCAGTATGAGCAGTCCATTGTTGAGATGAATAAAGCCATAGCTATCGATCCCAATGCTTTTGATGGATTTGCAAGGCTGGCAAGTGTTTTTAACTTTTCTGGCAGACCTGATGAAGCGATTGAGTTTATGAATAAGGCCATGAAACTTAACCCGGTTTATCCGGTCTGGTATCCATTTAACATAGGCCATGCTTACTTTCTGAAGGGACAGTATGAGGAGGCGATCGTAATAATGAAGAGAGTCATTGACCGCAACCCTAATTTTCTGCCCCCCTATGCTTTTTTAGCTGTTAGTTATGTTGAGCTAAAACAGGAGAAGGAGGCCCACTCTGTAGCTACAGAACTCAAAAGGCTGAATCCTAATCATTCTTTTGTAGATTCGCTGAAAAGGATTCCCTATAAAGATGAAGCGATATTGGAGCGCATATTTTATAATCTTCGAAAAGCGGGGGTGAAGTGAGGGGGACTATAGG
>JAZFSJ010000545.1:0-2074 GCA_036446115.1 Thermodesulfobacteriota bacterium
CGCTGGAGCTTCTCCCCGAAGTTGCGGCCAACGGTGAGATTGAGCGGGTCAAATTGCTTATTTCAGAAGGTGCCGATGTCAATGTCAAAAACAATGAAGGTCTGACTCCACTACACTGCGCAGCCCGCGAAGGCCATAAGGAGGTCGTCGAACTGCTTCTGGCACACGATGCTGATGTGAATATTGGTGACGCAGGTTTAAACCGGACAGCTGCAGAATTTGCGATGAAGAGCAACCATACGGACATTGTTCAACTGCTTGTTTCCAAAGGTGCTGATATCTCTCCTTTACATTTTGCCCTTTACATGAAAGATGAGAACAAGGCAAGGAGTCTAATTGAAGGTGGTGTCGATGTGAGCAAACGGACACCCTTTGGAACGACACCTCTCGAGAGAGCGGTTCTTGCTGGCTTAAAGGACATTGCAGAGCTATTAATTGCTAAAGGTGCTGATGTCAATGCCAAAAACAATTGGAACTGGACACCTCTTCACAGCGCAGTTTATGGTCATGAGGTCATAGTTGAACTTCTCATTACTGAAGGAGCGAACGTCAATGCAAGGGATGGGGCCAGCCGGACTCCATTGTACTATGCCCAAAAAGAAGGCCACGCGGAAATCGTCGAACTGCTCGGCAAGCACGGGGCGAAGGAATAACCTAAAATAATCATAGCTAAACAATGGTTTTCAGGAGCTGAAAAACACCCTGATTTCCAGGTGACATCTTGTCACCATTTTGACACTACAGATGTTGATTTTGCCTATATCGAGTCCGAATAAATGTCAATTTTTACGAAAATAGAAAGATATTTTTAGAATTTTAAGTGTGTAATCGGATTAAGTATCCGGATGAAAAGAAATGTATCAATCATATCACTCTTTTGGGGATATCCGGATTAGATAGCTCTATTTTTCAGTATTCTCTCGAATTGCCTTCAACTCTTGAAGCATCTGTTCTAGTATTTGCTCCATAGATTTCTGAACAGGCTCTTGAGTTGTCAAGGATTCAGAAGTTGGGTGTAATAATTGTAACTTTCCCCTCAGTTGGTCGTGTAGTTTTTCATACTGAATAAGGCCGGCCATATTTCCTTCATAACCAGAAGGGGATTGTGACTGGCCCGCCGTTTGTATCCTTATCGAGCCTATACCCAGGATTCGGTCATACAAAGATCGCTGCAATATGAAATCAGTAATCGAACGGTAAGGAATATTTTGCTGAGTTTTGGTGAGAATCCCCTTTTGAATAGTAATGCGGTCTTCTTGAATGACATAGGCAAGATTTCTTATCCACAATTTTGCGATTGGATAAGCTATAAGCCACATCACTATGACGGCGATGGCTGCAATCAACCAAATAATCGGCGGTGCATTGGGATCCCCACCAGCGATATGTATTATTAGGTGCACAATAGAAACGCCCAGCAAAATGAAAGCGGATACCGTTAGAAGAACCCAAACCGTCTTCGTGAAAAGCTTTTTGTCTGGCTTAATTGTTTCTTCCATGAGAAATCACCTTTCTAATATAACTGTGTAGCCATTATCATCTTCCACTACATAGTACCGATTTTCCACGACCTGTTAAATATCATAGCGCAAGGTCCAAGCCTCTTCACAGTAATAGACGCAACTCGCATCACCAAAAATCAATCAATTCTTCAACAAGAAGGGAAAAAAGATGATTTTCTGGTCTTAATGCTCTTCGTTACTGGGCATCTACAACAAAACAACCACTTACGATGGCTTACGACATAAGAACACAGCCTCATTAGTTGGCAGATACAGTTTTCCTACTCTATTCTGACAGGCTGGGCATACAAACCATCTGACAAAGCCCTCAAGGTTGCTGGCAGTTGAAACAACGGTTATTTCCTGTATAAGAACAAATCATTCTATCAGAAGTGTGGTGAGGTTTCAAGTATTTGTGTGTGATAGATAGCTTCGCATTGAGCTGCAAAATATTAAAAAGCTTGTAGTGGTCTTAATAGTTCCTTTTAGATTATTTGTTCCCTATACAGAAAAGATAGTGATTTGTTCGAATCAGGAGACGATCAGAAATTGCTATAGGTGATGCAATAATT
>JAZFSJ010000546.1:0-4007 GCA_036446115.1 Thermodesulfobacteriota bacterium
AGCAAGAAATTCTTCATTGAAAACATTCAAAATAATCGATCACACTGGAGACATGGGTATTATTGTTTATGGAGAGGATCTCAAGGAGCTCTTTTTTAATGCGAGCCGGGCATTTTTCAGTCTTATCACTAACCTTAACCGGATTCGTTCCACCGTTGACCACACCATTGTTCTAAAGGGCGAGAATCTGGATGAACTGATGGTATCCTGGCTGGGAGAGTTGCTCTACCTCTTTGACGCAAAGGGAATGCTCTTCAGGAAATTCGATATAGAAGAAGTAAACAAATATGGTTTAAAGGCAACCGTTCGAGGTGAACCCTTTCAGCCGGAAAGGCATGTATTTAAAAGGGGGATAAAGGCGGTGACCTACCATCAGGTGAAGGTGGAGAAGAAGGGTGGAAAATGGGAAGGAAGAATCATTTTTGACCTATAAGGAGGAGAAGCCATGAACAAACCACCAGAAAGAAAAGATATCACCATTAAAAAAGTGGATGACTACAGGTGGACCATTCCAAAACAGGGGAAGATGAAAACCGAGGGAAGGGTGTACGCCGATGAAAAGATGATGGAGACGATTCGCAAAGACCAAAGCCTTCAGCAGGTAGCCAACGTCGCATGGCTTCCCGGTATCGTGGGCCGTTCCCTGGCTATGCCTGACATCCACTGGGGCTATGGATTTCCCATTGGTGGTGTAGCCGCCTTTGATATGAAGGAGGGGGTGGTTTCACCAGGTGGTGTGGGTTACGATATAAATTGAGGAGTGAGGTTGATCGGCTCAGGTCTGAGCCGCCAGGAAATACAGAGTAAGATAAAAGATCTGCTCCAGGTGCTTTTTGCCAATATCCCCACCGGCGTGGGTTCTGCCCGAAAGGATTTTAAGCTAAGCCTAAAGGAACAAGAAGGTGTATTGAAGAAAGGGGCCTCCTGGGCAGTGGGACGGGGGTTTGGAGATGCTGAGGATTTAGAGTATATTGAGGAAGGTGGCTGCATCCCTGGAGGAGATCCTTCATTGCTTTCCAACCGTGCCCTGGAGAGGGGCCGTCCTCAGTTGGGAACCTTGGGTTCCGGAAATCACTTCGTGGAAATTGGTTTTGTTGAAGAGGTATATGATGCGGAGTGTGCTACTGCCATGGGTCTTTACAAAGACCAGGTAACCATCTTTGTCCACACCGGGTCTCGGGGATTAGGACATCAGGTCTGTGATGATGCCATTAGGAAGATGCTGGAGGCAAGCCGGAAATACCAGATTGAGCTTCCCGATAAGCAGCTCTGTTGTGCCCCCATCGATTCTAAGGAAGGAAGAAACTACCTTTCCGCCATGGCCTGCGCGGCTAACTATGCCTTTGCCAACCGGCAGATGATTACCCACTGGGTAAGAGAGACATTCGAAAAGGTTTTAAGGGGATCACCCAAAACCCTTCAACTCCACCTCGTCTATGATGTGTGTCACAACATTGCTAAGATAGAGACCCATGTTGTTGAGGGAGAAAAAAAGCCCCTTTGTATTCATCGGAAGGGCGCCACCAGGGCCTTTCCTCCTAACCATCCGGACATCCCCGAAAAGTATCGTGCCATAGGACAACCGGTGCTTATCCCGGGTGACATGGGAACCGCATCCTATGTGCTGGCAGGGACCGAAGGGGCTTTTAAGGAGACTTTTGGGAGTGCCTGTCACGGGGCTGGTAGAGTGATGAGCCGTCATCAGGCCAAAAAGGTTGCAAGGGGGAGGTCTATTATAAGAGAGCTGGAGGATCAGGGGATTTATGTTAAGGCTGCAGGGATGGGTACCGTGGTGGAAGAGATGCCTGAGGCGTATAAAGATATTTCTCATGTGGTGGATATCGTTCATCGAGCAGGTATCAGCCGCAAGGTAGTCAAACTAAAACCCATGGGGGTTATTAAGGGATAGATGTAATTTGCAGTTGGAGTAGTGGCCCGCCCCTGGCGTGATTTGACAGGAATAGTCTGCTGTAGCTATGATATTCCAGAAGAAGAGTCTTTAGAGCTCACGCAATGAGAATCAGGTCTGGGACAGGGAGTGTAGGATAACCATTGTTTCTGGTTAGCATTTTCAGCAACTAATAAACGCAGAGATTACACAATACCCCTGCGTTTAATTGGTAAAAAACGGAAGGAAAAAAATTATTGACAAAACGGTTAACTATAGTCTATCTATACTACGAACTGGCCGCCTGGAAACACTGAGGCTGGACCAAGATAGAGGTAATTTCAGAATAATCAAATAGTTATGGAGGAGTCATGAACGAAGTATTGCAGGATATGCTTGACAGGGCGAAAAAGGCCCAGCAAATTGTAGAACACTGGTCCCAGGAGAAGGTAGATGAGATGGTCCTTGCTGCTGCGTGGGAAGCAATCAAGCCCGAAAGCACCGAAGAATGTGTAAAGCTTGCGGCCAAAGAAACAAAAATGGGTATCTACGACAATAAATATGCTAAACATCGCAATAAGGTCCTTGGGGCCCTGCGGGACATGGAAGGTGTACAATCAACCGGCGTTGTTGAGGAAGATAAAGAAAAGGGCATATTTAAGGTCATAAAGCCCATGGGGGTTATCTTTGCCCCGACCCCATGTACAAACCCCACGGCCACTGTAGTGATTAAAGGGATCTCTGCTCTAAAAACCCGCAATGCCATTATTTTTGCCCCGCACATGATTGCCAGGAGATGCGGTGCCAAGGCCGTTGAATGCATGCGGAGAGGGCTTGAAAAGGTCGGCGCCCCGGTTGATCTTCTGCAGTGTATGGAAAGGCCATATATAGAGGATATTCAGGCGCTTATGGCGGTTGCTGACGTGGTAATTTCCACTGGCGGAACCCAGTCGGTTAAGGCAGCCTATTCAAGTGGCAGGCCGGCTTTAGGTGTCGGCGCAGGAAACTCTGTGATGATCGTTGATGAAACTGCTGATATTGCCGATGCAGCGGAAAAGATATTCCTGAGCAAGACCTTTGACAACGCCACATCATGCTCTGCTGAAAACAACGCCGTAATCCAGGAGTCCGTATGGGACCAGACAGTGGAAGGCCTCAAATCACACGGGGGGTATCTTTGCAGTGCCGAGGATAAGGCAAAATTAAAAGAGGCCATGTGGCCGGATGGAGAACATATCAATCAAAAAGTTGTGGCCAGGTCTGCTGCCAAAATAGCTGAAATTGCAGGTATACGCATACCTGAAAACACCACATTCATCATGGTCTTAGGTGAAGACCCGGTAGAAAACGACAAGTTCGCTGATGAGAAACTCTCACCCGTATTGACACTATGGAAATATGGTGAATTCAGCCAGGCTATGGAGCATCTCAAGAGGATTCATGCAATCCGCGGACGGGGCCATTGCTGTGGGATCCACACTAAAAATGAGGACCGCATACGGGAAATTGCTGAGCATGCCCAGGTAAGCCGCCTGATGGTGAACCAGCCGCAGTGCCTGGCAAACAGCGGCGCTTTTACAAACGGTATGCCCTTTACCATGAGTCTCGCCTGCGGGACCTGGGGCGGAAACAGCACTACCGATAACATTACCTGGAAAAATATGGTCAATTACACATGGGTTTCGAAACCAATTCCGGAAAACAAACCCGATGAAGAGAAAATTTTCAAATCACACTGGGAAAAATATGGTAAGTAAACAGAACCTAAATTATTTTTAGTAGAGAAGGGATTTATCCATGGAGAGAAAAGAGTTGTCTGAAAAAATGTTAGCTTTTTTGAAAAAAGCTCTGGCAAATCAAGATGCCGAGATCGATCCTGATGCACCAATGGCTGACCAGGGACTCAGTTCATCAGGCAGGCTTGAGCTTTTTACCATGTGTGAAGATGAGTGGGACCTTTTTTTTGACGAAGATGAGCGTGATGAGGTTGAAACATTCAATCAGGCCGTTGACCTGGTTTTAAAAATGATTAACGAGTAGAAGATATTCAACCTAACCGAACACAATAAAACCACATTCCGCAATCTTAAAGCGAAGCATCCGACTAAGGAGGATAGTT
>JAZFSJ010000547.1:0-10939 GCA_036446115.1 Thermodesulfobacteriota bacterium
TGCACTAGCAGCAAAAGGATATCTCACCGTTATAGTTAAGATGAAGAACGACATTGCACTTGGCCAAAGTGCTCAGAGAGCAAATACGGTACTAAATGACTATCCCGGGATTGAAAAGTGGGCTATAGGAGGGCACTCCTTGGGGGGTGTTGGAGCAAGCTTCTATGTAAGGGATTTTACTGAAAATATAGTTGGTGTGGTTTTATGGGCATCCTATCCCTCTGAGACCTTCAGGATTGATGATAAAGACCTCAGGGTTATATCCATTTATGGTACAAACGATGGTTTAAGCACGGTTGAAGAAATCGAGGACTCTGCAGAACACTTGCCGCCAGATACAAAGTGGGTACCTCTAGAAGGTGGTAATCACACACAATTCGGCTGGTATGATACTTCTCCTGATCCTCTACAACCAGATGATAATCCTGCTGACATTACAAGGGAAGAGCAGCAGGCACAGATAATACAAGCTACAGCAGGGTTTCTCGATCAGTTTGCCGAAACAACGTTTCCATCCTGCCCCATAGTTGCAATCTATGGTGAGGATTCGGATGAGGTTGAGTTGCTGAGATATTTTCGTGATAACATCTTAACCAGAACTTCTCAAGGTGAGGAATTGATTGAGCTCTACTATGAGTGGAGCCCACTAGTAGTAAGTTCTATTTTAGAAGATGAAGTATTTAAGGTGGGTCTGCAAGAGATAGTTGGTGGTGTTTTGCCATTGGTTAGAGAAGCGGTGAAATAGATTTATTCGAAAGAACAGCTTTTATCCAATCTTGTAGAAGGAAAATTTTCAGAAGATACGAGCTGAATGGCGCAGTATATGTTACAATTGAAAACAAACTAACGATAGGGTGTATCTTTTTACATCATTAATCTACATGGAGGATGATCTATGGTATGGCAGAAAAAAAACCTTATAGTGTTCGGCATTTTATTATGTTTGCTTCCCTTTATGCTAGGATCATCATGTATGCAGCAGGAAAAGATCGGTGTTGTTTATGTGGTGCACGGTGGTTTTGAGCAGTACCATCCTCAGAATCTGTGGGATGCCTCAGTACATTTATTTTCTTACAATCCCAACCATCCGGTGTACAAGCTCTATCTTTGGGACAGTAATAATTGGGGGGAAATGCTTTCGGCGGGCAATGCCCCCAAGGAAATCGGCAAATATTCGTTTGAATACGAGCGGATCGGTGGAAAAGACCCTTTCCACCAGCTCACTGATCAGCAGCTTGCTCACATGGAGCAGGTCCTTAACAGTAGCGGTACCGGTAAAACATTTGTGGTGGATTATGCCGGTTGGATGTCACCAGAACGGGTAGAACACTATCCCTATCCCCGCTATCTTTACAATCCCCCTGAGGATATAGAAGACGGTGATAGCATCACCTATTGCGGTGAGCAGGAGGCCGACGGCCCATGGGCTGCCTGTGATCCGGAACGCTACAATGTCGACGGTCCCATCGAGCGCCTCTTGGCTCAAGGCGTGGAGAAGATCATTGTTGTTGATCTCACCACCAGTGGGGTGCGCTTCTTCAAAACCCTTGACGTCATCCGGATGATGAAACGCGCCCTCGAGGACAATGGATCAGACATACCGGTCATCTGGGCCAATGATCCCACAAACCTGATGGAGCGGTCCTATCCGACCCTGCCTGAAGGATGGACACAAACACTGGGAGAGCCTGAAGAAGATCCGAGTGTCCCCCTCGAAGGAAACCCCAACCCCGTTTCATCCGATCCTGATTTTGCACTACTGTTTGTTGAAGGTATCGAAGCCGTCATGTCGGAGGCGGTTGAAGATGCTGACACCGGAATTCTCCTTTTAAACCATGCCACACGCGAGTGGAATCAGATGTTCGACCCTAAAATTGATGATACACTGGTGCTCAATAAAAATATTGAGTCCCAGTTACTGGATAGGCATCCTGCTATTGCCCCTGAAAACATTATCGGGGCATTTATGGGTGTAAAAGAAGTCAACCCGGAAAATGGATTAAATGAACGGACCCGGGAAATGCGTGGTGAGAATATTGGCCATGCCTATCTCTATGAAGTTGTTCCCCATACGCTCCCAGCGGGTAAATGGGGTTATCTGTACTGGGATGCCCTTGAATACCTGAAAAACCAGGGCGTCAAACATATTGTCATTGCGTTTCCACAGATTACAACAGATTCGGCGCTGAATCTGGTTGAACAGCACAACCAAATCGCGAAAGAAATCGGGAAAAAGACCTGGCTCTACTGGGGTGAAGATGATTTTGATACCTACCCAGGCGTGGGACACCCCTTTACCGATTACTGGGGAATCTGGGTTGATACCGACTGCGGTGGTACCCCCTGCTGTTTTGAAATGGGTGGTTGTGATGACGGAAGGCCCTATCCGCCGCCCCGGCAGGCTCCACTTGACAGCGCACGAGGTGATCTAGATCCCTCTCTAGCCTATGCTGTAAGTGACTACGGCCATCTGGGTTATAATCAGGAACTGGGTCCACCGGATCCTGACAATCCTGTTCAAGAGCAATATACTGGAACCTGGGCCTACTATCGTCCGCCAAACGATGACCCTCGTGTGGGAGCGTTACTGGCAAAGCACGTCCTGAATACTGCTCTTATCACAGGGGAGTAGCACTAAAATTGTTGATGCGTAAAGGGAGGCTGAAATTACCATAGAAGAACAGCAGGCGATAATAATACAATCTACCGTGTATTTTCCGAAGAAGGGAGGGAGTTGATAAGGTTGTATTATAAATGGAGTCCTGCAATAGTAAAAGCAATGGGGGAGAATTAAAAGCTTAAAGAACAAATGAAGGAATTGATTGATGGTTTTTGCCAGAGATTAGATGATTAACAAAATTTACCCGCCTCTCTGTAGCTGCAGTTGTGCTGGCACCTACTCACAGTCATACGAGTGTAAATCAGGTAGTGTAAAAAGGAGGTCTCAAATGAGTAAAAGATTGATGAATAAGCTGATTTTAATGGTTTTTTTCCTGGTTCCACTGCTTATGTGGTCTGGTAGTACCACCAATGCCCTTGAAATACCAGAAGGATTAGAGACGGTTACTGGTGAGGACGGGTCCGTGTGGGAGGTGGTCAACCTGCCCGGTTTTGGAGACCAGGACAATATTGCGATAGTCTCCCTTTGTCCCTTTCAGGAGAACCTCTATGCCCTTACCAGAAATGATGTGACCGGGTTTGAACTCTGGAAAACTTCGGATACCGGATGGACAGAAGTCACGGTGGAGGGATTTACTGGCAATGCCGATTTCTTCGGCTGGCTCAAACCCGGCGCGGTACTTTCCGATCAGTATGATAGCAAATACAATCTCAAGCAAAACATCTGGGGTGATATGATTGAGTTCAAGGGATCGCTCTACGTTGCGGTTTCTTCAGGGTATCAGGGGGCCCAGCTCTATGGTTCCCAGGGGCTGGAAATCTGGCGTTTTGACGGCACTGTTTGGGAGCCTGTAGTCTCACCGGCAGTTGATTCCGATGAGGCAGGAACTGTTACTGCCATAGAAGACTGTACTATTGATGATGCGGCCCTCAACGCGCAACTGACGGATGATTCCAAAAACTGGACAGCTGATGAATGGACAGGATGCGTCCTGAGGCTAGAGGGTGAATTTGACGGTAGCGAGGGAACAGTAGCCGGCACGCCGGGGATCCGGGTCTTTGATATCCTCTCAAATAACAGTGACACCCTCACTGTGCAACAGCATGAGAATGCCAATGTGGATACGTACACTGTCTGTGCCGAGCACAGGATACGAAGAGCGGGTGATTCTGGCAGGCCCGATAACGTGGTTCCGGGGATAGGAACAGGTGATTCATATGTTATTGAGTGCGGGATAGATGAGAGGGGTTTCGGAGTGATATGGGACAAATCCATCGTGGATTTTGAAATCCTGGATGGGGAACTGTATGCATCGGTTGGGCTCAACTACCCGGATGGTGCGCGGGTCTGGAAGACGAGTGACGGGGTAACGTGGAACCCAATTTCTGAGTACAGCTTTGGCCTTTTTCATGGCTTAGATCCCGATGGGGACCCAACCGGTTTTTGCCTGGTACCGGGTACAGAAAACAGAAACGGTGACCCGGTGAGTTCCAGTGTCACCAACTTTGGGAAAAGTGATGTTACCGGAACCGAGACCCTTTTTACCGGTGGTACGGGTACCAGCGGATGCAATGGACGGGGTGCGCGGGTAGCTCGTCTGGATGGAACTGAGTGGAATCTCATTGTGGACTATTTTGTAGATGATAATGATGAAGGTACCAATGAGAATGGTTTCGGTGTCGCGGACAGTTTCTCCACCAGTAATTTCCAAGCATGGAGCTGGGCAGAATACGATGACCTTCTCTTTGTGTCGGTGATTAGACTCAAGGATGGGAGCAGGGTAATGTACACCGATTCAGGCTCTGAGGATGACGGTGCCTGGAGTTATTCGGTCGGCGGAGATGCCTCGGAACTCGATGGCTTCGGAGATGTAACCAATATTGGCTCTCACCTTTACGTTTTTGATTCTACACTCTATGCAGGAACTATTTCAAATGTTGGATTTAATACCGATTCCACTACAAACGGTGCAGACATCTGGAAAGGTACTGGATCAGGGGAGAATCTTGCCTGGACTCCTGTGACGGAGGACGGTTTCGGTGATTCGAGCATCGCCCAATTTGAGGCATTTACAACTTTTGATGGTATGCTCTACGTAGCAGGCTCTAACATAACAGCCTCTGGTTTTGCTGGTGATCAGGAAGCAGGGTATTCCGGTGCTAAGATCTTTAGGCTGATCTCTTCCGGGAAGTGTTTTATCGCTACAGCAACCTATGGCAGTTCTTTGGCAGACGAGGTAGTGACGTTAAGGAATTTCAGAGACAATTTTCTTGCAGAAAGTAGTCTGGGTAGGGCAGTGGTGGAAACCTACTACAGGTTTTCCCCTCCCATAGCAAAGTATATAGCAGGACATGAGACCCTTAAAGTGACCTCCAGGATAGTTCTGACACCCCTGGTATATTCAGTAAAGTATCCATTAGTTGCAATGCTGGTGTTTATGATAAGTGGGGTGGTGGTTGCAAAGAGATTAAGATGTTTGAAAAGAAGAATTTTGACTTAGTTATTTGCTGACTTAGAGATGCCTTGGAGATCTAGCTGGGAAGTGTCAGAAAAGGTCAAGATTATCAATGAGAAAGTCCCCGTAGTTCTGATCACTAGGTGGAATGTAGATCTAGATGGGTCAGAGATGAAGAACAGAGGGATAAATCTTGTTATTCAAAAACCTTTCAAGATGGAACAAATCCTCAATTTAGCCAAAGAGGGAATGATACTAAGAGATCAGTTTAAAATAGTTTGAGAGAAATTTAAAGACTTGCCTTGATACACTCCACTTAAACGTCACATGCCATATGTTGTGGCTTCCACTTGTTAAAAAAACTTTAACATGCTACCATCAATCCCAGCAAATAGAACACCCAAAAATTTGATACTAGAAAATGTAACAATAAAATTTCTCTGAAGGTGACTGTGGACTATGGCAAGTAAGGTTGATTTCTAAGATTCTCAACACTATTGCAAGTAGTATTGACAAAATGGCTACAGAGATCAACCGCAACATGTTGTGTCAATTCAAGTTATTATTATTGACATACAAGAGCAACTTTCCTATCCTTTCCCTATCAAAAAAGGACTTTTTATCAATAATTATTAAAATACAATTTCGACTGCTCATCTGTAAAGAGCTATGGTAAAAGAACCATTTAAGATACGCCCAATATGAATTACTGATGGGAAGGATAAAAATGAGAGAATTTAATATTGCTGATATGTTAACAAAAAAATTCAGCCCTTATATTGAAAACATGAATGAGGTCGTCTCCAACAAGGAGCCTGCAGCACAGTATGAAGACCAAAAACTTTTTTTGCATGTTTTTTCCTCTGAAGGGAATGAAAACAACCCTCTGAAAAAAATAAGTTTTATGACTTTAGAGGAAGGTGAATTGAAAAACAAGGATGATAACAGCATCCTTGATGTGGGTGAATTCACAGTAGCAACCTTTATACCCAGTGATGCCTATCCTCTTCCATTGTTTAATATGGAATATTCTATCCATTTCAACAAATACATTCAATGCAGAGCTGAAATTCCTCCTATGTCAAAAGATGAGCGATACACTGAGACTTTTTGCAAACCGGTGCGGAAGCTGAGGCAGAGCCTAGAATCTTTACCGGGACTCTATCCTCATGTATCACTTCCCGGTCTTGAGGCCTTCTCTTCAGGTGGTTTGTTGACAGCACATATCGATACACAGAATAAGGATACCGCCTTAAAATGGTTTCTTGATTATGCAGATCTCTATCTTTCGTTTATCAACAATCGTGAAGAATATGCTGTATTAAAAGACCCTATCATCATTGATGAGGGGAAACAGCAAAAGAACACATTCTGTCAGATGTTCAAAAAAATGTCCCCGCATATTCTCTCTGATTTGCCAAGATTATCCTCTGAGGAACTGGGCATGAAACTGGGAGAGTTGTTGTTTTAGAAATTATGCCATATATAAAACATTAAGGTCTCTTTTTAAGATATTAAAGCACTTAGGTCTTTGAGCAGTAAAGAGCAGATCACCGCCCAGGACATATTCTCAACCAAGAGATAGTCACACAGATTATTGTGATTCTCAAATCCCACACTGGGATGATTACCAGACCTCAGTAACAGTGCTACATGGTTGTGGGAAGCTGCAAGTGAAGAAGAAGGTACTTATGCAATTCGTTGCAAAGTAACAGATACACAAGGCAATGCCGGAGAAGTAACCTGGGAGGGGTTTACCATTTTAGGGACGTAATTAATCTGGATCAATTTGAGGAGGTATTCTATGAACGAACTTGAAAGAAGAGATTTTGCCAAACAAACACTGAAATGGGGAGGAGTTCTGAGCCTCCTCGCTGTTCTGAACCCCGCAAGAATGGCTTTCGGGGCAGGTACAGGCAAGGGGAACCCCCTGGAGGCAATACAAAAAAACCCTTTCCTGCAGAGGGACGACCTGGAAGCCGCTCTCAAGTCATTTTACATGACCTACGATTCCACGTCGCCCTATCCACATAAATTCAATGATGTCATCTCCAAGGGTCAATTGGAGTGTCTGGAATTTATCGTTTCGAAGGGCCTCGAAAAAGATTATGTTGAGCACTATGTTACCACCATGACACCGATCCTCCTAAGGGTTAAACAAATCGTGGAAAAAGATGGACCCGATAAAGCCCTCCACGGCATGTTTGAAGGTACCACCTGTTCTTACCAGTTGATGGAACGGATTGACGTAAAACAGGGAGAACGTACCTTTCCCTGCCCCTACATGCCGGCGCTTGAGAGATGCAAGAAATGGCTACCGAATCGGTTCGTTATGGAATGGAAAGATGTCTGTGACAAGTGGTGTATCCCTACCTGGCAAGGATTTGCCAAGGTGATAGGTGTCAACATTGCTATTACACCTGGAGAAACATGCATCGTCAAATTGGCTTAACTGAATACCAGAGGAGGAATATTCATGAATAGTAACGATACTCCATTATTGAAAGATGTAAGAGACTCATCGAAGACCTGTGATGATGTATCTCGCAGGAATTTTGCCAAGAAGCTTCTGGGGATCGGGGCCCTATCTTCACTTAGCCTTTCCATAGTGCCTGAAGCAGCCATGGCCTGGCTGGATGGCAAATTCTCCCAGAGGGAAGATCTCGAAGATGCCATCAAGGTATTGGTCAAAACATACAGTGACACAAAACCCTACCCTCATAAGTTCAACGATGCATTGGTGAAGATGCACCTGAGAAATCTTGATTTTGCCGTGAGAAAAGGGGTTTGGAAGGAACGGGCAGAACATTATGTATGGACCTTGGGGGTGGTTGTAGACAGGCACATCAAAAAGGGTATAGAGATGTTTGGAAAGGACGCGTTTCTCTGGGGCAACTTCGAACGGACAAGCTGTGCCTATCAGCTCTACGAACACATTGAGATCAAGAATGGTGAGCGTTTTGTCCCGTGTCCATTCAAACCAATCCTTGACCAGATACAAAAAGGTATGGGCACTTACCAGATTACCTGGGAGGATGTGCACAATAAATGGTGCATACCGGTCTGGTCGGGCTTTGCAAAGAATGTGGGCGTAAAGATAAAAGTTGAACCAGGGGAAACCTGTAGAGTAAAAGTTTTTTAAAAGCATCTGGTCATACGTAAAAACAAGGGACAGCACCTTTTTCTTGCTCTGCCACAAAGGTTTCTGTCCCTTGCCTTTTTCTGATAGGCCCAGCGTGTATCCTTTTTACATTCCCATACGTATTTTCTTTCTTCCCTCCCTTACATCAATTATACCACAAACTATCTCTTAGTCTATGCCCTAAATCTTTCCACTTTCCTTTGAAACGGAACACTTATACCCTCGTGGCGTACCTATATATTGTGGTCACAATTTATTACAAATAATTTAGAATACTACCATTAATGTAAGTAAATTGAGGATGATAACTTGTCAGAATACTGCTATTAACGCCAGTAGTTAGGATCAAAAACATTTTTCAATGATACCAAATCAAATAGCAATCTTATGTATAGGGTTATAGCTGAAACCACCTGAAGATACATGCCAATTTGTTGATGGTACTGTTTTCACCAAAAGGTAATATGACCAAATATATTTCACATTGATATTTGCCTGAGGTGGACTTAAGCGGTTGCAAGAAAGTGCAAACTTCTTCCATAACAGATTATTATTGGGCCAACCGAAAGATCTTTGCCCCACCTAGACCTCCAACAACAGAATTGGCTCCTTTACTTCCCGATACATATAGCTTATCATTGAATCGTGTAAATGCTTCAAAATTTATGATGTGATTATCACCAAAACCATTATCGGTAACCTGCTGCCATGTTTTACCATCACTTGTTTTCCAAATCTGAGAGCCTTTAAGGTACTCCTTTGTTCCACCCAAAGGAGGTATATATGAAGATACCAATCCACACCATAAATAATCATCCGTTGCATAGAGATTAGCAACAATATTTCTATAAAAGTCTATCTTACTTTTGGCAGACGCACCTTCATTTAACGTCCCATCAAATCCATTGGGGATTCCAGAAATTCCTCCAACACTATAAAACCAACTACCATCTTCAGAACTTCCATTGGGTGTATACAGTACTCGTGCTCCCCCAATTGAATTAATTCCTACATACAATCCATCTTTAAAGTATGCAAGGGTCCAGGGCATAAAATTACCGTTAAACATAGTACATCCCATGCCGTCACCGAACCCGTTTTCATTGGTACCGGTATCATTCTTATCCACATTCGCATCGACAATGAGAACCCATCCGTTTTCTGTGAGCTTTGCCATTCTGGCACAGCGGCCTGCACTACCCGTGGAACCGGTTCCACCCGAGTAAAGAACGTCCTCTCCCGATACCGACGATGAGCATAAGCTCAGTGCGGTAACGATGACAGGCTTTCGGGATTTGGGGAAAGTGGGATCGTTGTGGAAAACATTGAAACTGTTTATCGGTTGTGTTACAGACCAGGTTTCGCCATCCTCGGTATACCATACCTCTGACCCGTACTCATAATTGAGCCCTGTTCCGACATACAGTTTATTTTTAAAGATGATCATGCAATGAAGTGCCCTGTTCCAGTAATCCCCGAATCCGTTTTCGTCATTGCCGGTGCCGATCTCATAGCTGTCACCAACATTTACGGCTCCGCTGTCATACTCGTATGGTGGAAAAGGATTCTTATAATGGACACTACCGCAGATGGTATACTCTTTCCCGGTTTCACCTGAAAGCTCATTTTTTTGAATGGTCAGTGTATCTGCAGTATTGTCGATGATGTCAAAACGCCTGAACGTTCCTTCCCCCGAGGTGATCTGCAAGACCCCTCCGGCCCACTGGTTCTTCTGCCATTGTTTTGTTGAATCCGTTATTTGTGCGGTAATATCGCCGTCATTTGCTTTGCATGCTGTAATCGCGGTAATGGTTCCCGATTCTTCGGTATCCTTTTTGTCGGAGACAATCGGTTCCCATGTATTGCCATCATACCTCCATATCTCACAGCCTGTCGATTTCCGCGTGCCGCCCTGAAATCCGGAAGAAAATCCGACGTAGAGTTTCCCCCGAAATACAATCATATCCGAGAAGAGATTATTGATAAAGGTATTGCCATAGATCCCGTTGGTCACTCCGTCTGGGAACAAAACCTGTTCCCAGGAATCCCCCGCAGTCCTCCACATCTCAGTACCCTGGTTGTCATTTCTGGTCAGCGCATAAAGACGCCCCTTGTATTCTTCCATTGTCACCACGGAAAGATTATCATCATTTCCGAAGCCAGGTTCGCTCACCCTCCCCCATATAGATCCATCTTTAGCTGGTATCGTTTCAAGTGAATCGGGTATATGTAAATGCTTGGACTGTCCACATCCCAATAAGATGAAAGCCAGTGCTGATAAAGCATAGAAACAACAAATCAGTGGTTTGGTGTATAATCTTTTATTCCTCATATTGCTCTCCTTCTTAATTTGGGAAACCCATCATCTCAAAATCACCAGCTAAGAAAATAAAACCATGTGCAATATTAATTTAACTAAAATCCTCCGATTTTGGCATTTTATTAATATTCATCATTTAAAGCACAAACAACTTATCTAGTCAATACTTTCCCTCACCCCCGTTTATAGGTGGGGTCAAACCTTAACTATAAACTAAGACTACCTTTTAAAATCTCTTTCTGGCCTAAAGAGGAACGCAGGTGAATAGAAGCAGAAGTGTAAACTTTTAGTAAGGAAATTAAAACCACAAGACGTTGGGTAGGTGAAAGAAAAAGCAGGAACCACGTAAGCCTCCTGCCTTTTTTAGATACTGAGGAGAGAAAAGTTTGGATTTTTTATTCT
>JAZFSJ010000548.1:0-2344 GCA_036446115.1 Thermodesulfobacteriota bacterium
GCACCACTAAGAAAGTCATGGACGATTACAACCATGGAATATTCAAAACCTACCAGCGGTATACTTGTAAATACTATGGAATTACCATGCAAAATATTGAAGAAGCAATTCAATTCAATAACTACCACGAGGGGTTTCATTTTGGTACTATGAACGCCATTAAGAGTGGTTTGAGATGAATGATATTTAGACTAACGGGCGTCTAATCTAACGGTCACGGTAGGAATACCGGTTACCCGGTATCCCCCGCGCAGATCCCAGGGGCGCCGCTGACGCACTGGGTTCCTCCCTTGAGTTCGAGAACGTCAAAACGATGTCTAGGATGTGGATGTACTAATCCGCGGACATTGACACTAACCCGTTTGCAACATTCCTGTCAAACGGGGGTTCTACTTTGAGCCCAAATCATTTCCAGCTCATGAGCTTCATAGGATTTTGGAGCCATTCAAACGCTGCCTCATTATCCCTCTAGGTCATATCTCCCTTTAAGATATTCTAATCAACAATCGATTAAAATCCCAACTTATTCAATAGATCTTTGAATCTGGGTTCATCTCTTAATGGGTCAAAGAGGGAACCAATTTTCATCTCGATTAAGAACATAGGATTAGCTCCTTCGGTATTATAGCCTCTTTCTAGCCAATCCAGAGCTATCTCCTTTTCTCCAAGCCCAAGGTGAATAGCACTGATCATAAACGATGGTACGTATTGCTTTTCCTTTTTTTCCAACTGACTATTAAGAATCCTTAGCGCTTCCTTTCTGTTACCCGACAAGCCATAAGCATATCCTAGGGCCCAATTTGTATTGGTCGCTGCCGTTCGTTTATGAAAGGTATCAATAGCCTTTTGATACCTTCCCTGAGCAGTATAAGTAGTTGCCAAATACCAAAGAGCGAGATTGCTGTCAGGATGGGTTACCAGAAATTTTTCGAATTCTTCCACTGCTCTATCATATCGACGTAAATAATAATACACCGAGGGAATCATATTTTTATAACTTTCTGACAAGGGATCTAATTCCTGAGCTTTCTTAATAAATTCTATTGATTGATCAATATTTCCATTAAGTAGATTAAGCACGCTTAGCCAATAGTATGACAGTACAAAATTGGGACTTAGGTTAATTGCTTTCTTAAGATATTTTTCAGAAGTCTCTAAATCAATAAGGTAAAAGTAAATAGCTCCCAGGGCTCCATAGCATTCCCCTATTTCACCATCAATTCCCTGGGCCTTTAATGCTGCTTGCATTGCTTTAGGGATCGTTTCGTTGGGGGAAGAGCGGCCCCAATCTGCATAGGTTAAATAAACATCGGCTAAACCCACATAAGCCAAGCTGAAATTCGGGTCCAATTCAATTGCTTCCTGAAACAAAATTTCGGCCTCATCAAATTCTTCCTCAGTTTCACCTCTTCTTATCAACTCCTGGCCTTTTTGATATTTATCGTAGGCGGCCAGATTTTGGGTAGGGGTTTTTTCTATCCTTTCCAGTTCCTGAGGTGAGAGTGTTGCCTCTAATTCACCAGCAACTTTCTTGGCAATATCGGTCTGTAAAACAAAAATGTCCTCCATTTCTCTATCATAATTCTCCGACCAAAGATGCTGTTCAGGATTCGCTTGTATAAGTTGGGTGGTTATCCGTACTTGATTGCCATATTTTTGAACACTTCCTTCAAGGATATAAGCTACTCCAATTTCTGCTGCAATAGTGGGAGTTGACTTGGTTGTCTCCCTATATTGTTCCATGGAATTTCTAGATATTACTCTTAGGTCATGGATTTTGCAGAGGTGATTTAGAATGGCTTCCATTACTCCATTAGCAAAATACTCGGTGCCACGTTCCTCACTGTCATTCCGGAAAGGTAGAACAGCAATTGATTTCCCTAAAGGCTTTCTTTTGCTGGTGGACTTCCGCTCAATTGTGTCAGGCGGTAAAGAGGGAGCTGATTCGCCCACTAAAGCTTCAGCTACCTCAACAAGTACCTCATAAATCCTTACCGGTTCCCTTACTCCTCTAAGTTCCTTCTCCCCAACAAGTGTGGTAGTGATGCCTTTTTTATTGAGCACATTCTTATGAACAGACTCTGATACCAAGATACCCCTTATAGGGGCCAACGGCTCTAAGCGAGAAGCAATATTTACCCCATCACCAAAGACATCATCTCCTTCAAAAATTACTTCACCTTCGTGAATACCAATCCGGAGTTTTAAATCAGGTTCATTTTCACAGGCTTTCTGAATGGCCTTGGCGCAGTAGACCGCCTCAGAGACAGCGTTGAAGCTGGCCAACACACCGTCACCGATCTCTTTCAACCACCTACCATTAAACTTCTCAATGAGGGGCCGT
>JAZFSJ010000549.1:0-6669 GCA_036446115.1 Thermodesulfobacteriota bacterium
CTGAGGGAGGAGGATTCGAACCCCCGTAATGAGAGCCAGAGTCTCATGTCCTACCACTGGACGATCCCCCAAGGTTTTCTAGACTAAAATAAATAGATTTAATAGTCAAGCACTATCTAAATCAATAATAATTGGCGCTTTCCTCATAGTTTGCTTTGGAAACCCCGTGCTTTGCACGGGGTCGCAAAAGGAAACATTAGCACTTTCGTGCTTCCTTTGTTTAACGACCTTTGGCCGCAAAAACAATGCCACCCGTGTCACGGGTGGTAGTTTACTTCGTTAGTGCAAAAATAGGTAATTATTGAAAAATAAGATCAAATCTTAAAAAACATACAATTCCTTGACCTAGTATGATAATTTAGATATACTTTCCCATTAATTTTTTTTCAGTGAAGGTTAGATTGTTCCTATGTCATTGTTTGCTTTGAAAACCCCGTACATTGACGGGGTCGCAAAAGGAAATATTAGGCACTTCGTGCCTACACTGTTTCACCCGTCCGGGTAAAACAAAGCCACCCATTTCACGGGTGATAGTTTACTTCATTGAGATATATTTGTTTACGTCTATGGAAGATATAGTCCTTCAACCCGTTAGACAATTAGGGCAGTTAATTTTGGGGATTATTCGTGGTCTGGGCAGATCTGCTATTTTTTTGTTTACCACCATAGTGCTAATCTTTATCCCTCCTTTTAAATTTCACCGTGTCGTTAAACAGATTCGATTCATGGGTGTTAATTCCACCTTTATTGTTCTTTTAACAGGGATATTTACAGGTATGGTGCTGGGAATCCAGGGGTATTATTCTCTCAGCAAATTTGCCGCGGAATCTCTTTTAGGTCCAGTAGTGGCCTTGAGTTTGATTAGGGAATTGGGACCTGTGTTGTCGGCGATCATGATTACAGCTCGTGCAGGCTCTGCTCTGGCAGCAGAGATTGGCATTATGAGAATTACTGAGCAGATAGATGCACTGGAGATGATGGCATTAAACCCCATTAGGTATTTAGTTGTTCCAAATATCCTGGCTGGAATTGTAGCTTTTCCCATACTGTCAGCATTTTTTGATCTGGTCGGTATTTTTGGTGGTTATCTGGTAGGAGTAAAGATGCTCGGCTTGAGTGAGGGTGCCTACTATGGTGAGATAAAGAATATGGTAACCATGCAGGACATCACCATAGGATTTTATAAGTCAATAAGTTTTGGGATAATCGTTAACTGGGTCTGTTGTTTTAAAGGATACTTTGCCGGTTACGGGGCTGAAGGTGTGAGCAAAGCTACTACAGAGGCAGTAGTCATTTGCTCCGCGTTGATTTTAGTGTGGGACTACTTCATGGCTTCCTTCTTTTTTTGAAGATTTCGTGAAAATCCTGGCTGAGCTCCCTGGCCGATACGAGCACTGGCTCCCTGGCCGAGCTCGGGCAAGGCGGGCAGGCGGCCAAGCATTCACGTGTCTTGCATCTGGAACTTTTTGCATTGGCACCTAGTTTCTGACTTTTTACGAGTTCATATTTTTTAATTGCTAAAATGATAGAAGTAGAGAATCTTCACAAGTCGTTTAATCACCGTGATGTGCTCAAGGGTGTCTCCCTTCGGGTAGAAAAGGGTGAGATTTTAGCTGTTATTGGTGGCAGTGGTGTGGGTAAAAGTGTATTTTTAAAGCACATCTCGGGTTTGATGCAGCCACATAAAGGGAGAGTACTAGTAGATGGGCTAGAGGTTGCTCGCCTGAGGGGTAAGACCCTGGAAAGATACCGGGAACGCCTGGGATTTTTGTTTCAAGGTGGGGCATTGTTCGATTCAATGACCGTGAATGAGAATATTGCCTTCCCTCTTCGCGAAAAAACACGATTAGGGGAAAAAGAGATAAGAGACCACGTATACAACATGCTAGAGCGAGTGGGTATGCGGGATGAGGGTGATAAATATCCAGCGGAATTGAGTGGCGGGATGAAAAAACGTGCTGCCCTTGCAAGGGCTTTGATCACTAATCCAGAGATCATGTTATTTGACGAACCTACTACAGGGCTCGATCCAATCATTGTTAACAGTGTGTTTAAGTATATCAAGATGACCCATCAAAAACTGGGTTTTACAGGAATTATTGTAACTCACCAGATTCCAAGAATCTTCAGTATTGTTCAAAAAGTAGCGTTATTGAATGAGGGCGCGATTTTAGCAAGTGGAACACCGGAAGAGATTCAGGCAAGTGATAATCCTATCGTACAGTATTTCCTTTCTGGTGGTATGAGTGAGACAAAAAAAAACAGTATGAAGGAGACCTTCAATGAGAAAGATTGATCTTGAATTGATTGTAGGTATTTTCGTTCTGATTGGCATCATAGCGCTTGGTTACATTTCTATTAAGCTGGGTAAAATGGAATGGGTAGGAGGAGGTGGTTATCAGGTGACGGCGGTATTTCATAGTGTGGCAGGCCTTAAGGTAGGGGCTATGGTTGAAATAGCAGGAGTAGAAGTGGGACGGGTCAAAAGTCTTAAACTTGACGAAGATTATCAGGCACGGGTTGATCTTGATATAGATTTGGGAATAGAGCTACAGGAAGATTCTATGGCGTCTATTAAAACCAAAGGGTTGCTTGGAGAAAAATATGTGGAAATTGTGCCGGGGGGGGCGGATGAGATCATCGAAAACGGTGGGAAAATTCAAGATACCGAACCGCCAATTGACCTTGAGGAGTTAATTTCCAAATTTATTTTTGGTAAGGTTTAATCAGATCGAAAGAATTGATTACATAACACTTATGAGAAAGGAGTTTTAAATTGAAGAAGAGTAGTTACGTTGAGAAATCGGTAAGGAAAAGGAGTGTATATAAAGTAGCAACAGTGAGTTTAATATGGCTATATATTTTTGTTCCAAAAGTTTATTATGCATATGCGGGTTCTCCAACTGAGCAGGTTAAGGATGGAATCGACCGCATAATTGTTATTCTTGAAGATAAGGAGTATCGCCAGTCTCATACAAAAGAAGAATTGAATAATAGACTGCAAGAAGCAGCACATGAGGGTTTTGATTGGAAAGGAATCGCACAGCGTTCTCTCGGTCTATATTGGAAAAAGCGCTCTCAAGAAGAGAAGAAAGAATTCACCGATCTGTTTACGAATCTTTTGAAAAAAACTTATACGGGTAAATTGGTAGATAATTATTCGGAAGATAAAGTGATATATGATAAAGAAATTATAGATGGAAATCGTGCATTTGTGGCGACCCGGATTGTTAACAAAGAAGGAAAGGAAATTTCCGTTGGATATAGACTTATAATGAAGGGAAATAACTGGCGTGTTTATGATATTATTATTGAAGGGGTAAGCATGCTGAAGAATTACCGGGTTCAATTCTACAGCATCATTAGACAATCATCCTATGAGGAACTTGTAAAAAAACTTAAGGCAAAACAACTGAAAGGGTTAGAAGTCAGCGCTGCCAGTAAGTAGGTGAGTTTTTATAAGCATCTCATTGTTTCGTTTACACTGCGAAATTTAGTTATTGACATAAGCAATAAACTGTTATAGAGCTTTGTGAAACTTTATAAAAGTTTGTAACATTAATGTTCTAAGTTAGAATATGTATTTGGAGTTCGCTTGCATCTGATTAGTGTGAGTGATTTTTTTTAATGGATTAGATGGTTTTTCTATATGAGATTATCACGAGTTAATGGACTTGCCCGCAGGCTGGCCCTCAATTACCTTAGGAAGGGCTATGTGGAGAAGCAATTGAGTAGAAGGAGAGGGGAGTGTAAGCAGTGTGGCAAATGTTGCGAACTAGCTTTCAGCTGTCCCTTTCTGACAAGGTCAAGAAGGTGTATAACTTACATTATATGGAGACCGAGACATTGTAAGACATTTCCTGTAGATCAAAAGGATATAGAAGAAGTAGCTGGAGAGTGTGGTTACTACTTTACCTAAAATACACATTTGGTATAAAGGATTCAGTTTCTTTAAGTTAATTAAATTACCCCTCAGGTTTTGACTGAGGGGTTTTTACATTTTGAAGCAATAAAACTTGTTTTAGCCTATCAGCACCGGTGAAATTTTTATGGTGGTTGATTGTGTTGTGCTATCTTTGTGGGAAAAACTGTTAATAACTTGTGGATAAGTATGCCTTTGTTTGAAAAAAATAATGTAAATATAAACATATATAGCATTTCGATCAAAAAGTGACCACCTAAGTTATCTATGTAAATCAATAAGTTGTAAATATGAACGCAGAGAAGATAGGAGGACCATCCTCTTTTGAGACAAGGTATAGCTAGATTATCCACAGTCTAAAAGTTTGGACTCAACATATTGTGCTTTGTCGTTTTTTTTTACACATTCCAGCAAAGGCAAAGAAGAAAGAAAAAGAGCTTGTGGGAAAATAAAGTAGGATAGAGAGATTAATTTTTTTAAGATTTATGAGTGGGGTTAAACAATTATCAACCTGAGTAAAGATAGCAGTGGGCTGAATGGGTTGAGGAAAAACTGGAGGGGCCGGGGTAGTGTGATTCACACTTGTCCATTTTATGGGGACAGCGGGGATGAAAATGGCACCCTTGAGGGGGATTGATAGGGGAGGGGACATCACCTTTGAGATGAATCTTTTCAGCACCGGTTGCAGAACCGATAGTGGGAACTGCGGACAAGAGGGCTTTGGTATAAGGGTGTTTGGTGTTGTCAAAAACCTCAGCCGTCGTCCCCCTTTCAACGATCCGTCCCAGATACATGACAGCGACCATATCTGCAAGGTATTCTACTACTGACAGATTATGAGTAATAAAGAGATAGGTAAGTCCGAATTTCTTTTTAAGCTCGTCAAAGATGTTTAAGATCTGTGCCTGTATGGAGACATCCAGGGCACTGGTAGCCTCATCGCAGACGATGAATTTTGGTTTCAAGGCCAGGGCCCTGGCAATGACTATACGCTGGCGTTGTCCTCCGGAGAATTCATGGGGGTAACGAGATACCATGTCCAGGCTAAGCCCTACCGTTTCCATGAGCTCTTTGACTAAGCGCAATCGCTCTTCACGGTTTTTTCCGATACCGTGGGCAATCATTCCTTCCTGAATAATTTCTCCTACCATCATGCGGGGATTGAGGGATGAGAAGGGGTCCTGAAAGATGATTTGAAAGTTTCTTCTGTATTTTCTGAGTCTTCCGTGAGGGAGAGAATGCAGGTTAACACCATCAAAGGTAATATTACCCTCAATGGGTTGTAGCAACCTGATGATAGTTTTTCCAAAGGTAGTCTTACCGCATCCTGATTCGCCAACTAACGCCATGGTGATTCTTTCATTGATAGTTAAATCTACACCATCTACCGCTTTCACATATCCAACCGTTTTCTTTAGAATCCCCTTTTTGATAGGGAAGTATGTTTTAAGACCATTGACTGAAAGTAGTGTTTTGCCAGCGTTTGAGCTATGTGATAAATAAGGAAGCGCATCATGTTTTTTCGTGCTAGGAGTTGATTTGGCTTCGGAAAAGTCAGTATCATAAAGATGGCAGGAGACCAGATGTCCATTTTCTCTCGGACGCAATATTGGAGGAGTCTCCTTGCATACAGGCATAGAGAGGTGACAACGCTCAAAGAAGCGGCATCCTTCGGGATAATGAGTTGCCTTGGGGACCATCCCTTTGATGGTTTCCAGTCTTGTTCCCCGTTTTATTTTTCCGGGAATTGATTGAAAGAGCTTGATGGTGTAAGGATGGGCCGGATTTTCAAACAGTTGTTTTTTGTCGGTCATTTCAACAATTGTGCCGGCGTACATTACTGCAACCCGGTCTGCGTTTTCGTAGATAATACCTAGATCATGGGTGATGAGAAGGATGGACATGTTGAAGTCTTTCTGCAATTCATTCAATAAATATAAGATCTGATCCTGGATGGTAACATCAAGTGCGGTAGTTGGTTCATCTGCGATGAGAAGGTCAGGATGGCATGAGAGTGCTGTAGCAATCATCGCCCGCTGGATCATACCGCCTGAGAGCTGGTGTGGGTACTCAGTGTAGCGTTGCTCCGGCTCAGGGATACCAACTCGTTTTAGCATTGAAACAGCTTTGTTTTTAGCTTCGGCTCTTCCAACCCCCTGGTGGAGCTTTATGGCCTCATTGATTTGGTTGCCCACAGTAAAAACCGGGTTTAAGCTGGTCATGGGTTCTTGAAAGATCATGGAGATGTTATTCCCCCTGATCTTTCTCATTTCAGGCTCTGTGATATGGGTGAGATCTCTTTCGCGAAAGATAATTTCTCCCCCTGCATGGAAACCAGCGGGCTTTTGCACAAGTCTCATGATAGAAAGGGCGGTAACTGACTTACCACATCCGGATTCTCCCACCAGGGCAAAGGTCTCACCTTCAAAAATGTCAAAGGATACCCCATCCACTGCCCTGGCAAGGCCTCCAGGGGTGTGGAAGTAGGTTTTTAAATCTTTTATTTCAAGTAGTTTATGAGACATATGATGTTACTTATTGAAATAACATTATGTTTTTAACCGTGGATCAAGGGCGTCACGCAAGGCATCGCCGAAGAGATTAGCAGGAAGTACCAGTCCGAACATAAAGAAAAAGGCTGCAACCAGGTTCCACCACACCACGGGCTCACGGGCAAGCTCAAGGCGTGCCGTATTGATCATATTCCCCCAGCTTTCCATAGAGGGGTCAACTCCAATACCGATATA
>JAZFSJ010000550.1:0-3579 GCA_036446115.1 Thermodesulfobacteriota bacterium
GTCCGGGGGGAAAAGATACGCTGGAACTAAAAACAATAGGGGCCAGGAAAAAATTTTGGTCCACTGCAAAGCTGGGAGTAGTAATTATAGTACTGTACGTTGGGTTGGTGTATACAGCTTCAATTACGGGCCACTGGAAGAGTAGCGTTTCAGGGCAGGAATTCCGGATCAGACTGCAAGAGATAAATACGCCACAGTATACGCATCCCGGGGGTTGAACCGTCTATCTGCAGGGTTTACTGAATTTGCATCCATTTGTGGTCAGCAACGATACCGTATGGGGGTGACGGACCTCAAAATCGAAGGTCCTTCCAGTCAACAAATACAGGATATTCTTTAGGGAATAAAGACAGCCTATCACCTGGATGGATTGTAGAATCTTTGGGGACGGCTCTGTAGTTGACCATAGACAACTGCACCGCATCAGAGGGAATTTCAAGGGTTTCCAAAACCTCAGATAACGGAGTCGGGGTCTTCAGGTCCAATTGGATTGGGAGATCTTTTCGATCTCCCAGCCTTTTTCGCAAAGACCCGAACAAGCAGACCTGAGTAGGTGGTCTCATCATTAATCTCCTTTATTTCTCCTGGTAACGACAACCTTGAATCTTCTTATCATATACTTCGCCTGCGACGTCTTTGATTTAGGTCAAGCTCTAGTTAAGCCGGATTCATGAAGTATCCGGGTGAAGGGTAAAGTTATTGATTAACAGGAATGAAAACATATATATTGGCGAACGATTATGCAAGACAGTGTGAGCTCCGCAACATAGGTAGACAAGCACATGCTTGAACGATGGGTAAAAGCCAACGAGCAATCTCTTATCAATCAATCCCGCAGTTTTTCCCTCCCCATCCTGAACCTCGATGATCGCTTTAGAGTCCCAATAATGGTTGAGTATAACTTGAACAAGACTATTGATACAATTGAAGACTCAACAGGTTTGGAAGCAGATGAAAAGATTTATCTGATTACCACCTTTTGTAAGTACTTGGAGCGAGATAGCTACTCGCCTGAAGTACAAAAACGTATGCTCGAGGTTACTCCAGAAGAGGAGGCTTTTGTTTTCAACAACTACGAGGCAACCATAAGTCTTTACAATACCCTATCTAAGGAGGAAAAGGGACTGGCCAAGAGATGGACTATAGAGATGGCTGAAGGCATGTGTGCCTTTCTCAAGAGACCAATTAGCACGCTGGAAGATCTTAATGAGTATTGTTATTATGTGGCGGGCACTGTAGGTATCTATTTAACCAACCTCTTAAAATTAAAAGGTAGCAATATTAGCGAAAGTGTTTTTATGAAATTGGAAGGCAATGCTGTTTCTTTCGGCTTGTTTCAACAGAAACTTAATGTCATCAGAGACTTTGTGGAAGATCAGGTCACAAAAAGGAGGTCTTTTTGGCCACAGACCTATTTTGAAAGTGAAAAAGATCATATCAAGATTTTGAATAAGATGTGTGATGAGACTTTGCTAAATGACATACCCAGGGCTATAGAATATTTCAAAGATATCCCACCTGGTAACGATTCATACGATTATTTCCTTCGCTTTATATTATATTCAGGCCTAGAGTATTGGAAAATCCTGAAAAACAATAAGTCGGTCTTTTCTAAAATCAAGGTGAAGCTGCCAAGAATATTTATCAAAAACTTGTATGCAAAGGTGTCATCTCGCAGCCGTGAAGAGTTTCAGGACTACTGTGAGCAATTCATTGCTGAAGAAATACCGGGGTAACCCTAATTCCTCAAAGAGGCAAGCTCCCCGTAGGTTCTTGGTGCATTCGGCCAGAGGCCTTAATCCACCTTAAGCACTGCAGCTTGCTCCCCTGCTCCACCCAGCCATATGACCAATTGAATCTTTCCTTCCCCTCCTCACCCATTCATCACTTTGGCAAATTTCGTAATCTCCGGCGGTTTTTGACTCAAGTCAATGATAAATATATTAGACCGGTTATGATTGGTGATAAATAACCGCTCTCTCTTATCGGATCGACGGTGCTGGGAGAGCGAAAGATAGAATACAGACGAGGTGAGAGATGGAAGCATATTTGGACAAAGGCATCAAGGAGGTCATTGATCAATTTCCCGAGGTAGAAAATATCCTCAATGAATATCAGATAGGCTGCGCCCCGTGTACCGTTGGCACCTGTGTTCTGAAAGACATTGTGGATATACATAATCTGCCTGCGAACGAAGAACGGGAGATGATGGCGAGAATCGCCAGAGCTATTTACCCTGACAAAGAAATAGAGATTCCTCAGGTAAAGAGCGAGATTGAGGAAAAGGTCAGAGAGTTTACATACTCTCCTCCAATGAGAAAGCTGGTTGATGAACACGTCTTGATAAAGAGGTGGATCGCTCTAATTCCGGCCGTTGTTAAGAACCTAGACGTTGAATCTGATGAAGGCAGGCAACTGATTCTAGATGGGGTGGAGTTCATCCGCTATTACGCTGACAGATATCATCATGCCAAGGAGGAAGACATTCTTTTCAAATATTTCGACGATGACCTGGAGATCCTGCAGGTTATGTACGAAGACCACAAGACTGGGAGAAATCACGTTAAGACAATACTTGAGGCACTTGAGAGAAAAGACAAAGCAACCATTGCTGAACACCTGACTGCATATGGAGAGCTTCTTACTGAGCACATCAAAAAGGAGGACGAAATTCTTTATCCCTGGATGGACAGGAATCTTTCCGACACGCAAATTGGAGAGCTATTTTCTAAATTTCATGAGACAGATGAGCAGATTGGATATTCGCCAACAAAATATGAGGCATTCATTAATAGAGTAGAAGAAACATTTAAACAATAGGAGGTAAGAAAATGGAACAGTTTGAAGGGTGCCCGGGTTCCCGGATGTTCGAATTTAAGGATAAAGGTGCTGTAGATATTGAAGAAGCGACGGGAAAAATAGAATCTCAGCTTAGGCAATGGCCGATCCAACTACATCTTATTTCTCCTCTTGCCCCATATTATCAGGGCGCAGATGTGCTTCTTGCTGCAGATTGTGTGGCTTTCGCTCTTGGCGATTTTCACCGGCAATACATGCAGGGAAAATCCATAGCCATTGCCTGTCCGAAGCTCGATGAAGGTCAAGATATTTATGTGGAAAAAATTAAGGGCTGGTTTGAAGAGGCCAAGATCAACACGCTTACAGTGCTGATCATGCAGGTCCCCTGCTGCACGGGATTAATAAACTTGGCCCAGCAGGCATCCCTGGCTTCTCAGAGAAAGGTCCCCATAAAACAGGTGGTGGTGGGCGTTCAAGGAGAAATCTTGCAAGAGGAGTGGGTTTAGGCAGGAGGGTAGCCATGTGTCAAAGTTATCGAAAGGCTTGTGCCTGCGGTCAGCAGACGTCGGAGATTTTTTTTGGGAAAATGATTTTAGATGAGAAGTCCATTGCCCAGGTCTATTGTCCAGAATGCAGTGGTGATATCGACACAAAGTCTAATAACAGGGTATGGGACAATGGTTGGGTGTTGGAGCTGAACTTGGATGTGGTGCGGACTCGTGCAGCCTTGATGGAAATCTCTCCAGACAGAGTTACTGCTGATTGGGTCTTCGATGAGGG
>JAZFSJ010000551.1:0-2833 GCA_036446115.1 Thermodesulfobacteriota bacterium
TGATATTTGCCCAGGTTACTATACCAAGCGTTCCCTGTGAACGAGTATAAAGCCTGTTCCAGTCAAAACCAGGACCCCAGGGACCAACCAGATCAGTATTAGTCGTTTCGGGAGGGGCCATTGCCGCAGCGCCAGTTCTGAAAATTTCACCGCCTGGCATCACGATTTCTGCAGTGTAGAGAGGCTCACTATAGTTAAATTCTGGAATCAGCATGGGATGTGCTTCAAGGTGGGCGGTAAGTACCGATTGCTCCTTTCGGGGGAGAAACGGCAATAAAGCTCACAAAACCTCTTTTTCTAATGCCTCCTGAAGCTGGTCGTAGGTAACTCCCGGTTCTATGCGGACGGCACGGTTCCTGTAATCGATTTTGTGGATTTTCTTCCAGCCTGAAAGATCTACTACTATACCTCCCATGCGTGGTAGTGCTGTACCATAATTGTGGGTGCCGGAACTTACCGGTACCACTGGAAGTATCATCTCATTCGCATATTTAACTATCTCACAGACCTGTGCGGTATCTTTTGGAAAGACGACAAAAGAAGGACTTCTTGGCGTTTCAAGACTTAAGTCCTTCGAATATTCAGCTATAACTTCCGGGTCATCTTTAACATTTTCTTCTTGAACAATACTTATAAGCTTGTTTTTTACCTCCTTATGGTAACTTTCCTTTTCTGCAACCACTTCGGCATAGGGTTTGTCCTCTAAAGGTTTTATATAATCGACTTTGGCAAGGGTCTTTTTAGACATCTGGTACCTCCTCATTTTTAGCTTTGCAGCATTTTTATCACCCTGCTACGCTTTTGGTGGCTCTGGTGGCAGTGGGTAGGCAGGATTTGAAGTTAACCTTGGGTCAATTGTCTTTTTTATTTTCAGCACCAGCTCGTGGTAGTTGCACATGTGGGGACCGGAAATATAATTCATCGGTCCCATGGGCCATGTGGGCATCATCTTTCTTTTGATAGCCTCCGTGATAGTTTGCACATACCCATTGATAAAAGTGGCTCCTGCTTCCAGATCATGCTCCATATAAATCAAAGGTTCAGTTTCAGAATAATGTCCCAGCTGGTAGGAGTTGAGCCAGTCGTTGTGGGTATCATCTTCTATGAAGTGCCCTTTTTTCTGACCCTCTTCAATGATAGGCCACATATACTCCTCACTCATCTTGTAACTCTGGTCTATTGAATCAAACCCAAAACCTCCAATGACGAAGAAGTCACCCGCAATTCTGAAAAGTCTGTTGGAAAAACCACATCTGATTTGTTCTCCTAAATTATCTCCTGCTATTTCCCATAGCTCGGATCCCTCCTCTATATATTCACCACCCTGCTCTTGTACAATTGCGTCAAGCACCTTTTGTTCGTATTCAACCTGTCTTGGTGAGGAGAAACCGATAAGGACGACAGAGAGAACATTTCTCCACTGTTTTTTAAATTCCTGCCACTTTTCCCAGAAGTGTTCAACGGATGGCGAAGCGCACGCTAAAATCATACTTGCCGGTTGCTCATGAACTGAAGCTGCTATCTCAGCGTATCCAATTTCATACATTGCATCAATCAAATTTCTTCTCTCTGAGAACTTAATAAGATTAAGTTTAAATCTGTCTTTGGGGAACTCGGCAGAAAAGTTTGGATTTGATCCCTTTACCGGGAATACCTTTGGGCCTGGATAGGGAAAGAGTTTAACTGCCATGGTCGTAACCATTCCCAGTCCTCCGCAATGGCCTGAGTCAGCACGTAGTAATCCCTTAAGATTAAGCCCTGCACAATCACCCCAGAACCATTCAGCATTTGCATTTCCTCGAGAGCCGATTTTCAAGAGTTCCCCGGTTGGCAGCACCCAGTCACAGGCAAGTGCACCTCTATTGTATCCGAACTTGTGGCCGGTTCCACCCATCCCCTGAAACATATTGTTGGCAAGTACAGAAACCTGAGCCCCCGCTTCAGCTACGGTAATAGTTAATCCCAGTTTCATGACCTCAGACTGAAGCTGAGCATAGGTAACATAGGGTTCTACCACGGCATACATGTTCTTCTCATCAATTTTTAAGATGCTGTTCATTCGCTTTGGATCTATGATTATAGTATCCGGGCGAATAGGGATAGTAGGGGGTAAGAGGCTGGTTCCCACGGGAATGTAGTTGAATTTGTATCTATTAGCAATTTTTATGATTGCTTGAACATCCTCCGTACTTCCAGGAAGTACAACAGCCGCTGGCCGGTATCTTCCTGATTGGACGTGGGTACTATAGAGAAGCCACATGTAGCTATAGGCACAGGTTACACCCGGATCATCACAGACATTGTTTGGGCCAAGGGCGTTTTCCAGGGCTTGGTAAGTATCTTTTGGTAAACTCATTATTTTGCCTCCTTTATTAGGAATTAGGCTAGCGTGTAATTATGGAGTGAAAAATACTTTTAATCTTAAGTCTTAAGGTATATTGTTTTGAGTGTTTCTAAGGGATGGGCTTAAACCACAAGATATGGTATTTCCAGAAATGAGCAAAATACTTTATACTACTTGCAAGAGTTAACAGTATGTTATTATTGGATTTATATGTAATGTACTCACCGTAGCAGTGAGTGTTTTCTCCTTATTGAATGGTCAAACTATTGTCACATAAACTTTTTGGTTAACCATCCATTATCTAGTCATGATTTACTGGCTTGCTCTTCTTTTTGCTCAAATATGTCCTGGTCTTAAGCCTTCCGTATTCGGTCACTTCCTTTTTGGTCGGCTTCTTATATTCAGGACATTTAGGGGTACATCGTGCTTTTGTTTCCCCATCTGTAATTCTGCAACGATAGAGAAAACAGCCCTTTTTGGTAATCCATG
>JAZFSJ010000552.1:0-5554 GCA_036446115.1 Thermodesulfobacteriota bacterium
CAGTATCCATTCTCCTTATACCATGTCACGGTTTTGTCAATGGTTTCCTTTAAGGGAGTTTGAGGCAACCCCAGTTCATTTATGGCTTTTGCTGAATCCATCTTTTTAAAGAGGTGTAGGACCTGAAGAGAACCAGGATTTAAGAAGGGTGGTCTGTGGGTAATGTAATTGGAAATGAAAAGATTCGCGTAAGAGAAGGCCATCACCACAGGATAGGAGGCTTTAAACCGGGGTGGTGAAATACCACCGCTCTCGGCGATAAGCGAAAAAAGCTCTTTTAAACTTACGTTGTTATCATTGTTTCCTAAATTATAGCTTTCACCAACCCTCCCCTTTTCCATAGCCAGTAGGTGGCCGGTGGCGACATCATGGACATCGACCACGTTAATGCCACCATCTAAGTAAGTGGGATACTTTTTATTGAGAATATCTAAAACCATTTTCCCGGAAGGGGTGGGATAGATGTCTCTTTCCCCCAGCACCAGGGAAGGTCGAACTACTACCAGAGGAAGCCCTCGCTTGAAAAAATCCCAGGCAACCTTTTCCCCCTCATATTTGGAAAGCTCGTAGGGCAATTTGGTGTGCCATAGATTAAAAGCCACTTTTTCGTCGGAGGGTTTGCCGTCTGGGGTAACACCCAGGGCTGCAATGGAACTGGTAAGCACCACCTTTTTCACTCCCGCCTTCAGGGCCTCACCCAAAACGGTGCGGGTACCTTCCACATTAACCGTGCTTAATTCACTTTCGTCCCTTAACCAGGTTTTGTAAAGGGCGGCTGTGTGATACAATCTCTGACAGCCTCTCAGGGCATTTTTGATGGCTGCCCCCTCTCTTACGTCGGCGTATACCCTTTCTACCTTAAGGCCGTCGATATTTTTTGTGTTACTTCCCTGCCGAACAGTTACTCGTACCTCTTCACCTCTTTGTGTAAGTTTTCTTACGATAGCAGAGCCTACAAAGCCATTGCCACCGGTTACCAGTGTTTTCATTAAGGAAAACTCCTTTTTGGACACAGATAGATGCAAACCCTGGGTTTAAATATAAAACCCGCAAACCGTGAACTCAATGTTTCATTGTTCCAACTGGTTAAGCGGAGAGAGGTGAGGTTCATGGTAGAACAACGATCTCCCCTTTTTATTCAGTTATTGGCTTTACCAGGGTGTCGAAGTGCTTGAGGGTAGATTTATCATCACTTATAATATGGTGGTAGTTCATTTTAACCTGGGGAATTAATCGGGTAATAAATCTCTTGGCGATAATCTTTTTGCGGGAAGAGTATGGGGCCTGTTTGATGAAGAGGTAACCTATAAGTATACCAGTTGACATATCCACCAGGTTGCGGGCATAGAGATCGTTGTACTGGCTATCCTTTTTGTTATTAAGATAGGCAACAGCCTCCTTTAACCATCCTCTGGCCTGCAGAAGTTTTCGTGACAGTCCTTTCATGTGGGTTGTCGATTCATCTGCAGCTCGTTCATCAAAGTGTCGCTCTACTACGCCGCTGATAATCCCCCTTAAGGCTGCGGCTATCTGAAGCTGGGAAGTTCCCTCATAGATATTGGTGATGCGTGCATCTCGAAAAAATCGTTCTACCGGGTAGTCCTTCATATAACCGCTTCCACCCAAAATTTGAATGGCATCAGATGTTACCCGATTGCTCATCTCAGTGCTATAGTATTTAGCCATAGGGGTGAGGAGAATAACCAGCCTTTCATACTTTTTTGCCTCCTTCCTCAATTCTTTGATCACTGAGGCATCAGGTTTTGTTTCTAATTGCTGTAAAGAGGTAAATTTCTGGAAGACCCCTGCGGCTATGTCCATGGTGAAAGAGGCCTCATAGGTTAGAGCCCTGGCTGCCTCTATCTGAATTTGCATTTCTGTAAGCATCTCGGCAACAGCAGGAATGGTCTCGATGCGTCGTCCATATTGCTGTCGGACCTGGGCGAAGTCTTTAGCCTCATTAAGTGCCGCCTGGGCAATCCCTATGGATTGGGAGGCGGTACCGATACGGGCACCGTTTAACAATGCTAAGACATAGGTAACCAGCCCCCGCTTTCTCTCCCCAATGAGGGAGGCGGGTGCTCCGTCAAACTGAAGCTCGCAGGTGGGTGATCCGTGGATTCCCAATTTGTTTTCTATTCTTCTCACCTTAACCCCATTCCTACCCTCGCAAAGGAAGAGGCTTAGTCCCAGTCCACCTTCTTCATCGAAGTCGGAGCGCGCAAGCACCAGCAAAATATCAGCATTGCCATTGGTAATAAATCTTTTTACCCCCTGTAATCGCCAGACGCCATTTTCATCCTGGAAGGCCTTGAGTTTCACATTCTGCAGGTCGCTTCCCGCCTCTGCTTCAGTTAAAGCCATGGCGCCAGAAACTTTCCCCTGGCTAAATAAGGGGAGATAGGTATCCTTGAGCTCCTCGCTGGCAAATGCATTGATTATTTCTCCGGTACCCTGTAAGCCAAAGAGGTTTTGAAGGCTCGCATCGGCACGGGCAATAATTTCGTTTGCCATGGTGAAAACGATGGAGGGAAAGTTGAGCCCTCCGTATTTCCTGGGAAGGGTCATTCCCATTAAATCGGATTTGGCAAGAATCTTAAGAGAATCGCTAGTTCCCCTGGCATAAGACACCTTGCCTTCTTCAAAGGAAGAGCCACTTAGATCAACCTCTTCACTGCGGGGGGCAATATATTCCGCGGCAATCTCCCCTAGTACATTAAGCACCCTCTGGTAGTTGTCCACGGCGTCATTGGTATTCTCAGGGGCGTAGGCATAGCGCTCACTGTCCTTAAAGTCTAGCTCGTGGAGAGAAACTATCCTTTGCCAATTCAGATGTTTAAAAGAGAGCTGAATATCCTCATTATCTTGGTAAAAGTTTTTCACCTTGGCTCACCGCTTTTTTTGTTTATAAGCTGCGATCATCTTGGGAATTACCTCCTTGAGATCACCAATGATACCATAGTGGGCTGTTTCAAAGATAGGGGCCTCCGGGTCGGAATTGATAGCGACAATCTTCTTGGATTCCGACATCCCTGCCCGGTGCTGGACAGCACCTGAGATACCACAGGCGACGTATAACCTGGGACGAACGGTGGTTCCTGTCTGACCGACCTGGTGGTCGTGATGGATGAAACCCCCATCGACCGCTGACCGGGAGGCACCTACTGCTGCTCCCAGACAGGAAGCGAGCTTAAAGATCAGTTGAAAATTCTCCCTGCTGCCTACTCCTGCGCCACCAGCCACAATGATGCCGGATGTTTTTAGGTTAACTCTTTTTTCAACCGCTTTGCGCTCTAGCACTTTAACCCTAAAATCATCTTCAGCCAGTTCCGGTTCAAAGCTTTCTACCTCTCCTTTTCTTTCTACATCAGGTGGCAGTGCCTTCATTACTCCCTCTCTCACCGTGGCCATCTGGGGTCTGGTTTTGGGATTAACAATGGTTGCAATAATATTACCTCCGAAGGCAGGGCGAATCTGCATCAAGATATTTTTGTATCTCTTTTTGTTTAAAGGATCGGTGTAGTGATCTATGGTGAGATCTGTACAATCAGCGGTGATACCCACTTTAAGGTGTGATGCAACACGGGGAGCCAGATCGCGACCTAAAGAGGTCGCACCCATGATAAAAATCTCTGGCCTGAAACGGCTGACTAACTCTACCAGGGTACTGGTATAGGGGAGGGTAGTATAGGGATCCAATTGCTCGTGCTGTGCCAGATACACTTTGTCTGCACCATGGGCTATAAGTGAGGTGGCAAGTCCGTTTACCTTGTGCCCTGTCACTACCGCAGCCAAAACCGCGTTAAGCTTGTCAGCAAGCTCCCTTCCCTTTCCTAAAAGTTCCAGGGAAATCTCTGCGATCCTGTTATTTTCTCGCTGTGCGAAAACCCAAACTTCTTTTTTCATTAATTCCCATCAACCAAAGGTATGGTCTTCTATTAATTCATGAATGAGTTGGCCCACGCCCTCATCAGTAGGTGAAAAAGACTTGTGTTCTCCACCCATTAATACTACGCGTTCAATCTTCTTAACCCAGGTAGGAGAACCCAAACGACCACAGCGACCACTGTCAAGAGAAAGGGCATCAGCGTCCCACTCGGTAATTAAGAGGCCCTTCTCTTTCAATTGGTTGCAGTACTCGTCAGCCTGATCAGGTGAATTATTCTGCTTCTGTAATCGTTTCACCACTTGTGTTGGTGTGAGTGCCTTTTTAAAACGCATAAGTCTTTTTGCAGCGGGTGGCCTAGGTTCATTAGCTTGAGGGACAACGGTAATAAGAAGGGGGAGGGAAGATTGTACTGTTTCATAGCCTTGATCAGTCAGGCGTCTTGCCTCAAGGAGCCCCTTGTCTAATTTGCAGATTTCTGCAACATAGGTGATTTGTGGTAGTCCCAGTTTTTCGGCAATCTGGGGCCCGACCTGGGCGGTATTGCCGTCACTGGCTTCCCTGCCACAGAAAATGAGGTCAAACTGTCCAATCTTTTTGATAGCACTACTTAAGGTGTAGGAGGTGGCGAGTGTATCTGCTGCGGCAAATCTTTTATCGGTTAAAAGGATTGACTCGTCTGCTCCTCGATAGAGTGCCTCTCTTAAGATTTCGCTGGCCTTGGGAGGTCCCATGGTAATAACCGTCACCGTCCCGCCGTGTCTGTCCTTGACCTCAAGTGCCATTTCCAGTGCATGCAGGTCGTCGTTATTAAAAATGGCCGGAAGGGCAGACCGGTTGAGTGTGCCGTCTTTTTTCATCGCTTTGGCAGTAACTGCCGTGGTATCAGGAACCTGCTTTGCTAACACAATTGAATGATAAGCCATCTCTTTTCCAGTTGAATTGATTCATAAGGCGTTTACCGCAGGAGGAGGGCAGGTATCAGGATAAAAACAACTGACAACTGGCTTCCGAATTTTAAACAATCCTACACCTTACACCACACCACATGAATCTTGTCTTGACGTCTTCGAAGTTTTTTATACAGAAGTATCCCCGCTAAGTCAAGAATGGAGTTATGTGGGCTCATTTAACGAATGAATAGCAGACCACGAGTATCATAGCTTTTAAGTCTTAGCGTAGCAGGGTAATTATTTAAGAAATTAAAAGGGTATAATTAAAGACGATTGGCTTCTTTGTTCGCGGTCCTTTTCTCTCTTTTCTAGGTGATTCTTTAGCAAGACAAGTGCCAGGAGGAAAGCTTATCGCTAAACGGTCCGACATTTTTAAAAAACTTATTGATCATAACAAGTTAGACCCATATAAATTTTTGTTTAGTGTAAGGCTCCTATAGTTAAATAGGTTAAAGTAAAAGTAGATTGGCTAGATTCACCCATGGTACTCTTGTAGTAGTGTTTAAATTAAGCCAACTTGATCTTGATTGTGTACTTTGAAAACTCTTTATTTTGCACGGGGTCGCAAAAGGAAACATGAGCACTTTCGTGCTTCCTTTGTTTCACCCTTCCGAGCATAAACAAAGCCCTGGCCGACACGAGCGTCAGCTCGGGCAGGCCACCCGTTTCACGAGTGGTAGTTTACCGGCAGGTGCCGAGAAAGCCCCGCCTTGCC
>JAZFSJ010000553.1:0-2767 GCA_036446115.1 Thermodesulfobacteriota bacterium
GGCAATAACGCAGCTGGTACCAGACTCAGGAAGGGACTTCAAGAGATTAAAAAGAAATCCCAAGCAATGCGAAATGAAATCACCGCAACCAAAGCTGAGCACAAGGGTTAACAGTTAAGGAACATGGAATCTGTGTATCACACCCTTGCCGGCTTTTGCCTCAGCTAAAAATTGACGTGTAAGCACACAATAAATACAGTTAGTCAGCTAAAGGGTTCACTACCTTTTCCACCCTCTATCGCCAGGTGAAAGAGTAATTGTGCTCTAGCACTATCTATGCGAGTGATTACCCCACTTTTAAATTCAGGTTTTAAAGAAGGTGGGGTTTTTACCTTCATCACAAACAAGTCAAAAGGTTTCAGTCACAAAAAAGTATATCCAATCAAATAGGAGGAGTTACCATGGCAGAAGAATATTCGTTCCCACCTTATGATGAAGAAATTAATAACGCCCTTAAAAAATTTGGCGGAAAACGGATGGAGACCTACGATGGGGAAGACGTTACCCCTCTATGGGACTTGAAAGGAGAGGGGTTGCCCTGGAGCCATAAATACCTCTATGCAGCCCCCAAACTGGAAAAAATAGCCCTCTCGGTGCAGTCTTACCGGGACAAACTTATGACCTACATGACTATACTCTGGCCTGATGATAAACACGCCCTGCCCATTTTCTCAGCTTTTTGGGCCGAAAGTGCCAAGGGAAGTTTTTTTATACTGGATCTTTACCCTACTGCAGACTGTATCTGTGATATCCCCTACATGGAAAAGTACCTGGAACCACTTGAGGACATCTTTCAAAAAGGTATTGAGTACTATCCTCATCAAGGTCCCGGAAGAAATCCCAACTGGTATCGTGCCCTGGTATCCCCCTATGCCATTACTGCTGACATTTTCCCTGGCACCAAAGAAGATCAAAACCATATTTTAGAGCTTATGACCGGTTATCTCAATGTGTACCACAGCCTCTGGGAGAAAGATGAACCCCGTGATCCTGAGTACATGAAACCCCTCATTGCCCGCAGACAAGCCATAAGGCAAAACTTCCGAGAAAAGGACCCGGGCGGATATATGGTAGAAAAGGCTGTGGGAAAAGAAGTGGCTGAATTAAGTTTAAAAGCTTATTTCTAATAATAATTCAGACTAAAAGAATCTTTGCTATGAAAATGATAGGGGGGATTTGAGATGGCAGCCCGTGAATTCACCGAAGAAGAATTGGCTAAGATGAACGAAGGGATGTTCAAGAAGATGAACATCGAGATGAAGCACCTCTCTAAAGAGGACCTGGAGAAAGAGATTATCAACTATCTCAGCAAGACACAGGCCTGTTCTCTGGCAACCTGCGGAAAGGATGGAGTACCACGGATCTCAGTAGTGGACTATGTAAATGAGGGTCTTACGATTTATGTCTTCAGCGAGGGTGGAAAAAAATTTGAAAACCTAAAGGAAAACAATAAAGTAGCCATCGGAATCGGGACTTCCACCAAGACCTTCAAAGCCGTGAGAGGTGTTAACATATGTGGCACTGCGGAGGTTTTTACCGAGGATGATGAGGGGTTCGCCCACGGCATGGAGCTCTTCAGACCTATCTTCAAGAATTTTGAGAAACAGATAGGTATTCCTATCGAATTTCCCAAAGGAATGATGAAGATAATCCGGGTGACCCCCACTAAGATGGTCTACTACCACAACAACAAAGGCATCTCCAATGCTCACTGGGAAGCGGGGTGATCAATTGCTTAATCCGCCCCAAAGGTGTTCTGGAGGTAAACACCCACCCGTGAAACGGGTGGCTTTGTTTGTGCGGCCAAAGGCCGCGAAACAAAGGAAGCATGAAAGTGCTAATGTTTCCTTTTGCGACCCCGTGCAAAGCACGGGGTTTCCAAAGCAAACAACAAAAGCCGCAGTTTGCTAGAAGGGAGGTGTGAAGAAAGTCATCTTCGACTTCGCAATTTAGCAAGCAGTCTGAGCATTTCAATATAGAGCCATATCAGTGTCACCATAAGGCCAAATGCCGCATACCACTCCATGTATTTTGGGGCTCCACCGGCTTCTCCACTCTCAATAAAATCAAAATCAAGCACCAGATTGAGTGCCGCTATGACCACCACAAAAAGACTGAAACCAATTCCAAAAATACCATTCCCATGAATGAAAGACATGTGTATGCCAAAAAAACCAAGCAGTAAATTAGCCACATAGACAAGCATGATCCCACCGGTTGCTGCCACAATTCCCAGTTTAAAATTCTCTGTTACCTTGATCATTCCCGACTTATAGGCAATAAGAAGACAAAATAGGGTGCCAAAGGTTAAGCCTACGGCTTGAATAACAATTCCCGGATATTGGGCTTCAAAAATGGCGGAGATCCCTCCCAGACCCAACCCCTCCAAAAGCGAATAGATGGGTGCGGTGATAACCGCCCATTGTTTTTTAAATACAGTTATAAGAGCCACAATAAAGCCACCGATGAATCCCACAAAGACCCACGGCATAACGGAGGCAGTGGTGCCGGAGTCGAAATATAAATTCCAGGTCCAAGAGGAGGAAATCAAGACTAAAAAGAACAATAAAGCCGTTTTATTTACTGTTCCCTGGATGGTCATTGCATGGGCGTCATCTGCTACGGGGCCGAATCCGGTAAATGTTTTGGAATTGAGTGCTGGATTAGCCGTTCTCATCTTTTTACCTCCAAGTTTATTGTAATATCACTTATGATGATCTCGTAAAAAGTCATGAAACAGACGACACAGTAAAAAGCTCCAGATGCA
>JAZFSJ010000554.1:0-2097 GCA_036446115.1 Thermodesulfobacteriota bacterium
AGAGCAGCTGATTCGTAATCAGCAGGTCGAGGGTTCGAATCCCTCTGCTGGCTCTCTTGTTAATTGACTGAGAATAAAACATTTAGGGGGCTTTCTTCCTCTTTCTCTTTTCCGTCTTTTGACCCGTGTAACAATCCGTGTAACAGCTTGTACCTTAAAAACACACCTATTCCCGTGTGTCAGTGGTGTGTCAGTAAATGCCTAAACTTGCCTAACTATGACTAAGGTTGACTAAATAAAATTTCAGCTTCTACCCCTAAAAAATGGCTCCTCGGGTAGAATTCGAACCTATAACATGGTGGTTAGCAGTAATCCGCTTTGATTTTTCAGAATCCAGAGATTAGAGTATTATTATCAACAAAACTTTGGAGGTAATAAATGCCCGTTATCCATGTAAATGTCTGGGAAGGTTTCGGACAGGAAAAAGCAAAAATCACAATCCAAAATATTACTAAGGTCTTTGTGGATTTAGGGATTCCCACTCAGGCTGTTGAAGTGATTGTGCATGAAATCCAAAAATCCCACTGGGGAATTGGTGGGGAGCCTGCTTCGGAGAAGTTTAAAGATATATCTGCCTAACCGGGTTAATCCCCCTTCGGCTTAAGCTCCATGCCGAGTTGATGCATAAGACCCAAAATATCAGCCTCTTCCCATGCCTCAACTATTTTCCCCTCTTTAAATTTGAATATTACAATGATACCCATTTCAATCTTTTTTCCAGTGGCAGGTATTCCATTAAACTCACCTTGGTGAGTACCTCTGTCAATAGCTCTGAGGATAACTTTGTCTCCTTCGGCAATTAATTCCTCTATGCTATGGTTAAAATCGGGGAAAGCTTCAGAAAAACTCTTTGCCATTGGGACTGTTTGTTCTATGGACATAGGTGTAGTAATATTCGATGGAAAGTAGACTTTAGCATCAGGGGCATAAACCTCATTGAAAATCTCAAAGTTTTTGTTGTCCATCTCCTCTAATAATCGGAGTACAATTGCTTCATTCTGCTCCTCAATCTCTGCCTGGGCTTTCATCTTTTCAAGTTCTGCCATTGCTTCCTTGTTTTGGCAGCCGACCATAAAGCATAAAATCAGAGCTAAGGGTATTACCATAAGTAGCTTTTTCATTTAATCCTCCTTCAAATGAGAATTGATATTTAAAAGAACGCTTTGGCCTTTACTCCTTTTCTGATGGGGGAAGCGGCATGTCTGAATTCCAGATGTCTGCTGCGAAGAGCCAAGAGCCATCCTCCTGTTTTCGTAGGATTGAGATGTACTTCCCTGAATCTTGGATTGGCTCTGGTACTCCTTCCATCTCAATCTTTAATGAATACGTACCCCGTACATAGGCAATGTCACCACGCCCATCGACCTCAACAACTTGTGTCATAAACTCTGTATTAGGTAGAAATGCCTCCTGGTTAGTCTTAATAGCTTCTCTTCCCTGAAGTATTGGCTCATTCGGAGGCATGACGACTGCATTTTCGATAAATAACGATACAAAAGCATCCCAATCTCCTGATAGTAAGAATTGGTCATATTCGTCAAACCTTGCCTTTATTGCTGCTACATCTTCATCTGATAATGGTGCAACTGCCGCTTCTTCAGCTACTTCTTCGCCCTCCTGGCAGCTGAAAGTAAAACAAAGCAGAGTGATCAAAGGAATAATCATTAGTAGTTTTTTCATTAGACCCCTCTATATTAATTAAAATTAAAGGTCATCTAGCCTCAGTGACCGATAAAACCTTAACTATTTACTTCAGTCTACTTTTCTTTAGGAGCATAAGAAAGGTCAGACTATTAATATTTCCATTTTGATGGGTTCTCACCCCTGGGTGCATTTTTTGTAATATGTTCTTCAAATAGCTTGATTAGTTCTGCCCCCCTTGGGCCCCAACAATGAGTTCCTCTCCATCCATACTTTACAATCCCTGCATAATAGGGATCTTTAGTACTTTCCAGAAATTTTTCGAGAGTAACAACTGAGTTGTTCAGATACCAAGTGTCCATATCTCCTACATAAATATGAAGTTTGCCTACAAGTTCAGGTCCTATCAATGACCAGTTTTTCTCAAGATGATAAAAAAGATCATAATTTTCTTTC
>JAZFSJ010000555.1:0-9201 GCA_036446115.1 Thermodesulfobacteriota bacterium
GACTTTACAGTGAAGGTCAATCATAAGTTGGCAGCATTTGGTTGACCTGCACCAAGAGAGAGGGTGCACGTTTCTGCCCGGCATGCTGTTCCCAACACCCTGCCCCCTGTAAATAATTGACATCTAAAGGTGTGAAGTTTAAAATAGCTCTAGAAGTAATCTTGGTAAAGGATTGTTATGAGACGTTTCTTTGTAAAAAGAGATAGGATAAATAAGGGCAAGGCGATTTTGGAGGGAAGTGAAGCGAGACATGTTGGGAAGGTGCTTAGATTAGGCGCAGGGGATAGCTTATACCTTCTTGATGAAAAGGGATGGGAATATAAAGCCGTTATTACCTTTAAGAGCTCTAAAACAGTAGAGGTGGAAATATTGGGAAAAACACCGCCACAGAAAGAATCATCACTTACCATTATATTAGGGCAGGCATTGCCTAAAGCACAAAAGATGGACTATGTTGTACAAAAGGCAACCGAATTAGGAGTGTCAGCCATTATTCCCTTCTTTTCTGCCCGGTCTGTTCCTTTACTGGATGATGAACGTTCCAGAAAGAAATTAGACCGCTGGCAGAGAGTTGCCCTGGAAGCTACAAAGCAGTGTGCGAGAGTAGTTGTACCGCAAATAAAGACCGTAGTGCCCTTTGAAGATATTTTAGGCAAAGGGGACGATAATTCACTTAAGATAATGCTCTGGGAAGACGAAAAGAAAACTACGCTAAAAGATGTGCTGAGAAAGAACAAGTCTTCTCAAAAAGTCGTTGCCCTGGTCGGGCCTGAAGGTGGATTTACTCCTGATGAAGTGAATATGGCAAAGCATGCCGGTTTCAAAACGGTCAGTTTAGGGAAGTATATATTAAGAACAGAAACTGCGGGACCTTGCTTATTGGGCATTTTACACTATGAGCTGGAGGATCTGAGATAATAACCTTACTGTCTTATATGTTAATTTCTCATTGAGGAGATAAAATGAAGTGTCCTAAATGTAACTTCACAAGTTTTGACAACCTGTCAAACTGTAAAAAGTGTGGATACGTGTTCGTAAAAAGCATTGACCGTGACGTACCGTCTTCACTTACCTTGCCTGTTTCAGATACTGATGTGGAAAAAGGGAAAGTGGCTCGGGGACAGGAAAAGCCAGATATGTCAGAAACGGTAGCCTCGATACAAGATTCTCTTAATGAGATAGGTGTCGGTGAACATGAAGATGTTGGAAGTATTCCCCAAGAGCAGGCAGCCCAGGCTGGAGGTACTGTTGTTCAAGGCCAGGGAGCAGGTGCAGATGCTAATGAAACCAAGGTATTCCCTTCCTATGATTCGGTTAATTGGGAGGAAAGCATTTCACTTTCAAGTGAGGAGTTGAATATTGATATGGATGATGCAGATGGGGAGGAAGGAGAGGAGGAAGGGCAGGGGCAAATAGGATTTAAGTTAAAAGAAGAGGAGTCGGATGTATCTGATACAGGAAGGGAAAGGCTGAGGGAAGAACTGGGAAAAGTGGGGGATGAACTGAAAGAGATTGAAAAAGAACCAGTATCTCAGGAGAGATCTTCCGATGTGAGCGTTGATCTTTCAATGGTAGAAAAAGGAGGATTTTTGAGAAGGCTTGTTGCGTATCTAATTGACGGGATAGTACTCAATATCATTAGCTTTATTTTAATTTTTATAGGTACAATTGCTATGGGGATAGATGCTTCTGAGCTAGAGGGAGGTGCAATTGAGCAAATAAGATTACTAGTACCCCTCTATATATTTGGTATTATTGTTAATATCGTATACTATACCTATTTTCACGGAAACACGGGTCAGACACCAGGCAAAATGATATGCAAGCTCAAAGTAGTTCGAGTAAATGGGGAACCATTGGGATATGGCAGGGCTTTCCTGAGGTGGATAGGCTACATAGTTTCCTGGGTTGTATTTGCACTGGGATTCTTGTGGGTTATCTTTGACAGACAAAAACAGGCGTGGCACGATAAAATTGCGGGATCTTATGTGTTAAAGCTTTAAACCATGGTTCACCAAAGTATGTCAAGTTGCTTGAAAAAAATAGTACTCATCCTCGTAGGTACCCTTCTTCTTCCCACCCTACTCCATGCCGGCTACTATAAATGGGTAGATGAGCAAGGAAAAATCCACTTTACAGATAATTATCAAAGAATTCCGGAGAAATATAGAAACGAGGTGTCCAAGAGTAACTATGGCAGTAAAAAGCAGGTGAAGGCACCCTCTCGCACTACACCTGAACAGGTGGTGGTTCATTTTAACCGTCAGCACAATGCGATATTTGTTAATGCAGTCCTTAACTGGAAACTTCCAGTGATCTTTCATATGGATACCGGTGCGACCAGTTCCATGATAACCAAGCAAGATGCTTTGGCTCTGGGTATCGATCCAGATAGCAAACCTAAGCAGAGTGGTCGTATGGCAGATGGGAGTGTGGTAGAGTTTCCAGTAACATACCTCTCTTCTATTAGTGTTGGAGATGCGGAGGTTAATAATGTGGAGGTGGCTATAGGGAATTCAAGACTTCTGGGTATGAATTTCTTAAATGCTTTTCAAGTAAGCATTGATGCTGAAAAGGGCCAACTGATTTTAGAGAGAAAGAATTTAGAGAAAAAGAGCGAATCTCCTTCTGTGAGGGCAGAAAAGAACCATAGCATTGCAGAGTTGGAGAATCAGATTGAGCAGTATGAGGTAGCTATCAGGGCAAAGGAAAATGTTATCAAACAGATAGAATCAGATATTAAGCACAGGGAAGGAGAGAAGGCAAAGGCCGAATCCGTTTTAAAGGGAGTTCAGGGTAGAAAACGTTTCGAAGGTTCCGATATTTCCTCCGATTCCAGCAAGCAGAGGAAAATAGATAAAATTGATGACTACATAGAACGGCTTGATCGTCATATTGAAATAAAAGAAGACGAGATTGAAATACAGAAGAAACAGATTGAACAATTGAGCGATGGAATTTCTCAGTGTTATGGAATGATTGATAAGCTGAGGTAGTTTGGTAAATTTGACGACTTTGTAAAAAGTCCATCTGCTGCGTTGCGCTTCATCTTCAGTCATTCCGGCGTACACCTAAGTACGCCTCATTCCTAAAGATTCACGCGCCTTGCATCTGGAGCTTTTTACTGTGTCGTCCAGTTAAAGACTTTTTAGGAGAACATCAAGTTTAAAGGATTCTGGATGCTGAGGACTTGATACTAAATAAAATATGAGCTATAGTATAGTTACATCCAGGCATCTTGCTTAAAGGTGTCGGGTATCCATTGATTCTATCCAGGTAGTGAGGTAGATCCGAGAAATGAATAAGAAACAGTTATGGTTAGTCTGGTTAACAGTACTTCTTCTCACCAGTATGGTCTGGTTTCCCGGAAGGTGGTTTGATTATATTGTTGAGGGCTATCCCGTTATTAAACCGGATAGTGTTGAGTTCCTTGTGAGGATCTTTGCCCCTATTGCTACCTTGGCACTTCTTCTCATCTATTTACTTAGGGATAGGAAAAAAGTAAATCCGACAAATCCTGGTGATATGAAGGAAAAAGCAATTAGCGCTAATGGCTTTAAGACAATTATGATATTAACGCTTGGAATACTCCTTGGGTTATTTATCGGATATTTTATGCTCCAGTCTTGGATTACGCCTGAACAGGTTGTTATTAAAGAGACACGAAGCATTCAGGTGCAAAATAGTGAATTCAGAGATTTTTGTAAGCGAGAGGGGTATAAAGAAGAGATAAAGGGTTTGATAGATTGGTTGAAGGGAAAGCAGGCTCAGGAGATTGCCATATTATATAATGGGGATGATGCGTACAGCGCTGAGATCTACAAGCGCTTTTCTCAAAACCTCCAAGATAAAGAGATAAAGATTGTATTCAGTGATATGTTTAAGCAGGGAGAGATGTCTTTTTATAGCAGGTTGAAGATTATTGAATCACTTAACCCTGCAGCAATCATTTTTCTAGGAACATACGAAGAACGATTAGTATTTCTTGAAGATATATCTCATCGATCTGAACTGGCTTTCTGGGAAAACAGGCTCGATAAGATTAAGTGGCTTGAATAAGTTTCTGACGAGCGCTATTATGGGATTGTCTTCAGAAAAGGGAAAAAAGAAAACAAATCGCGCTCAAAGGTTTGTCGACTCTGATAGTGAATAGTGTGTAACCCCTTCTGTCCGGCCCTTGCAATGTTTCCCCTGTCATCATCTACAAAGAGAGCTCTTTCCGGTATAGTGTCCATCTCATCAACCACATCATCAAAGAGTGTGGGGTCTTTCTTAGATTTCCCCAGGTGGTAGCTGTTAAAGACGCGGTCGAACCATTTGAAGAAGTTATTTTGTGCCTCCAACTCGTCCAGCCAGTTAGTCTGATCACTTAAAATAGCTGAGCGTATAGAGGATTTCCTTAGCTTTTTGATGAGATTCAGCATCCATACCCGTAGCTCAAAGCGGGGTAATATTTCATTGCGGAGTGCACGGTCGGAACCCACTATACCCGTACGTTTCCTCAGTGTCTGCCAGAATGTCTTTTCATCTGATTTGCCAATTACAAACCCATTCCCGAAGGTTATTTCAAAGGCTGTTTTTAGGAATGGTTCCGGGTCTAATCCATTGAGATGAGCAATAGATGTCAATCCCTTTCTGAAACCTTCTTCAGCCAGAACTCCACCGAAATCAAAAAATATCACTTCAATACTAGGAAGTTTCATTGCTGGTTAACCTCATAAGTGCTACCCGTCATGGTTTTTAGATAAACTATCAGTTGTGGGGTCTATCTCTGCAATGGGATAGTTAGATAGTAGAGCGTTGATAGGAGTGCCCATAATAATATGGGGATTGTTATAAAAATGCAAGAATTGGCAAGGATTTTATGGGAGTAGATTTCTCTTTTTCTTTCACTGTATCCCAGAAGGTAACCGAGCAGAATACCTCCAGCCAGGCCACCAGCATGAGCCCAGTTATTAATTCCGGGGAATAAAAAGCCAAATACAAACAATACAATTACCCATCCTGAGATCTGTTTATAAATAGTTTGTCCGTATACTCCCCCTCGACTTTTCCCGTAGTATAGAATAGAGCCAATCAGGGCGAAAAGACTGGCAGAAGCTCCAATGGTGAAGGGGACGCCGGCTAGGTAGGATATGAAAAATCCAATCACACCACCGAGGGTATAGATAATAATTGTTCGGTTAAGTCCATATTCCTGCAGAACCAGAGGCGCTATTTGATATAAGACTGTCATGTTAAAAAAGATATGAATAATGCCCCCGTGCAGGTAGCTGGCTGATATCAATGTCCACCAGCGGTGAAACTGGTTGATGGGCATAGTTCCTGTTGCACCCAGCAGCAAAAGGATTTTATTTGAGGGAGAGAGGAAGGTAAAGGGGTTCATAGATAGACGCATGGTGGTGAAGCTAAGGAGGGTGGAGATTGCAAACAGGGAGCAGTTTACAATGATGATTGTTCTCACAATTTGAGACGGCTGGAGATACTCCCGAAATAATGCAATGTTCCTCCACCAGCTACCGGGACGGGATATTCCGCAATAGGGGCAGGCTGGTTCATATGAACTGATAAGCCTATTGCAATTAGGGCAGAGGATGGAACGTTTTTTTGAATCAGCCATGATTAGTAACTCAATAGGGTTCAAGGATTCAGGGGGTCAAGGATTCAAGCCCCCGTTTTTGCAAATTATGTTGTTTGGAATTTGTAATTTGCGATTTGGGATTTCGTCTTCAATAGGTAAACTTCCCATTATCATAGATTATAACTTTCTTGCCGGAGCTGAGATGGGCAGTTACTGTTTTTTTCTCGGTGTTGACCAGGTCCCAGTGAAGAGCGGAATCATTAAAACCCAGTTGTTTCTTCTTTTCCTTCGTTAATTGAGCAGGGTTGCCGTCATAAGTGTCAGAATATGATGCGCCAACAGCCAGATGGCAGTTTCCGTACTTGCCCCCGTGGTTTTCATCAAACAGTGTGTTTGCCATAAAGGTATCGATTTTGGAGAACCTCTTATCGGTCAAAGAAAATTCTCCTACCTTATTGGCTCCTTTATCCATGGAGAGCTGCTTTCGCACAAAATCTTTTCCAACGTCAGCCGAAATCTTGATGGTTGAACCTTTTTTGAATTCAAACCTCACTCCCTTTACATAGTTACCACTGCGAAAAGAGGGCAGGTTTGAGTAGTAGGTCCCCTCTGTTCCTCTCCAGTCCGGAGAGAGAAAGATCTCAAAACTGGGAATATTGTGACCGGAGATACCGACCCACTTCCTGCGCTTCCCGGGAGTAATTTTAAGATCTATGTTTTCCGACTCTACCTGATATGCTTTAACAGTCATGGCGTTGAGCCACTTTTTTATGGATTGGGCGTTTTTAAAGATGTTTTCCCATTCCCTGGCTGGTTGGGGTTTGTCGAGGTAGCAGGCCTTGATTATCTGGTTGGTATAATTTTTCAGGGAAAGCCTGGCGTGCTTGGCGAGTGCGGGTGTGGGAAGCATGCAGAGAGTCCAACCGAAAGCTCCGGTTTCTTCCCGCTTGTTGAGGATGTCGCGAAGGGGTTTTCTCGCAACTGCGGTCTTACCGATCTTTCGGGGATCGATCACCCTCAGGTGAGTGAGTGATTCAGGGGCGTGAAGAAAAATACTCCCGTTTAACTTCCTGCAGAGTTCTTTAGTGCCCGGCGCCAGGAAAGTAAGCTGGGTGGGATTGGATAACTTATAGAAGTTGAGGTCCATTTTTGTGGTGGCAGTAAAACGCAGGATGGGGTTCATTCTCATACGGAGAAGTTTGGCCTGCAGCGTTTCGGCAAGTTTGAGAGCAGCGGGGTCATATCGAATCACGATAATATCATTTTTTTTGTAGCTTTTGGTTCTGGCCTTTTTAAGCCCCCATAGCAGGACATCGGCATACTTATCTAACTGTTTGTCTGTCAGCATGATTTAAACCTCCGGTTAAAGAATTTTAGACAGGATTAACAAGATTAACCGGATATAGAAATAGTTTTTTAAGATAGTTACTATCTTGTCTATCCTGTTATTCCGTCAAAGAACTTAGTGGTCGCAGCTTCGTGGTTTCTTAATCTATATCATATTCATGTAGGGTTTTTGATAATTGTTTTGCCATACCTCCTATGCGCATACTAATTTCAAATTTAAGAGAGGAGTCTAATTTCATTTTATCTCCAAATAGGTTTTTGCAAAACCTGTTTGCCAGCAATAATAATGGGCTCAAAAGGCTTGCCTCTTCCGTCGCTTTTCCATATTCATCGTATATTAGTTCCATTAAGTTTAGCCATTTATTATAACTTATGCCGGAGACTTTGATATTCTTCTCAAAAACCGTGTTATAGAACATGTCTAAAACATTCTTTTTCTTGTCTTCGTCTTCAATTACTGCCTCGCAAGAAGAAACTATTAAATACATATTTAAAGTAAACAGCTCAATATAAAGTTTAGAATATAACTTCTTGCTCACCTTTATCCTGAAAAGGCCTTTTGTATTAAAACCAACTTCGTCTGCCATTGCTTTGACTTCTTTCTCAGTCAAATGTTCTGACAACCAAAGGTATAAAGTATCAACAAAATCTTCCTTTGATATTTTGACTGTACTTTCCAAGGCAGTATCTCTGTCTAAGATTAATAATGGTGGTTGTTTGTTTCTTAAGCCCCATGCTTTGCACGAGGATGTAATAGACAACGATATAGCCACCCTTAGGGTTTGGTTTTTTACTGCATGGCTTTTGGCCGTAAAACAGAGCTACCCGCTTTGCGGGTAGTCGGTTACCTCATTAATAATAGAAACTGAATAGGGTGTCAATTAAAAACCCTTCACTGCTTATAGAAGAGGGTGAATAATGTAACAATAACAATCCCATAAAAGGCTGTGGCGGTATGTTTTAACGGGAGGAGGAGGGATGCGTTAGAGGAAAGGATATGAGTGACCGGCATCCTGCATCGCAAGCCCCGCGCAGTGCGCGGGGAGCTTCACTTGTTGTGAAAATTAGGGAAAAACATCACTAATTAGATGTCAAAAAATGACCGATAAGTATAAATAGTGAGACATTAATAAACATAATCAAAAAAAATGAATTGCCTTATTAAATTATGGAGTTAACTTTGGATAATATTTCACATATAGTATTTTTAGGGTGTATGTTCTTTAGTCTCTGCCTCCTTTTTTTTAACATTTCATTTGAAGCCGGGATTGTAGCATCGGCACTGTTTCTTGAGGTTTTTTCAAGAATTTGCTCCAAAAACCGCTCTGGCATCTGGTAGAGATACCTGCATAATCGCATGCAGTGAAAGAGAGCTGCCCCCCCAAACCACTTCTTAGGCCTTTCTAAAGCTGTATCCCCTTTCTCGGAATCAATCCTCATATTATCCCAATGGTTACTACAAATTCTGGGTTTAATATTTAAAATCTTGATAATCTGCCTGCCCCGTTCGATGCTGAGCTATTTAACCGAGGCGTTAATCTGCCTCCTAAGTGTTTTGTTCACATCCAACATCTCATCACTTTCTCTGTGGACTGTCGGCTGTAGACTATGCCACAAATTGTATTCGTAACCAACACCTCCCTCTATTTCTTGGTTGACACACAACTGAAACTTCCCTATACTTACATTCTCAAAAAGGAAATTAAATCTTATGGAGATTAAATATACTGAAAGAGCAGTAAGGCAGCTGAAAAAGCTAGCCAAAGGTGATAAAAAAAGTGCTTCAATGATATTGAAAGCAATTGAAGCTTATAGCAAAAAACCCAGTAGTAAATTTGACATTAAGATCCTGAAAGGGAAATACGGGAATTTTAAAAGAATCAGGGTCGGCAATTATCGTATAATATTTGATGATGATGGAAATGTAATGTTTATCTATGAATTAAAACACCGCCAGGAGGCTTATCATGATTAAAACGCAAATCCTTAAAGAGGGTAAAAAGCCAATCGCAGTTGTAATGGATTATAAGGAGTACAAAAGGCTTAAAGAAATTGCAGAAGATAAAGCTGATTATTTATCGGCCTTAGAGGTTAAATTGAAGAATAGAAAGTGGAAAAGCCATGCACAATTAAAAAAGGAATTAGGATTATAGAATAATATTCTAACGAGGTAAGTCTGATTCCCCAAAATTAGCAATTCGCAAATTAGCGGTTTTATACACTGTGCCCTGTGATCTTTGCACCCTAGGCTGACTCCGATATACCTTCTTTTG
>JAZFSJ010000556.1:0-6828 GCA_036446115.1 Thermodesulfobacteriota bacterium
GTTAAGCTCCAAAGGCATGAGGTAATAATAATTAATCTGATCACTGTTCTCATATTTCTCTAACTGTTAAAATATTCAAAGTTAAAAATGCAAAACCACCAGTTCGGGAGGACATAATATCCGGATGGGAAAGTGGCTGGTACCAATTCCCCGACTCACATACATCCTTTTTTGACCTTTCTGGAATAGCCCTTGATTGTAAAGGGCAGATTTTTCATACCCTAAAATACCCCACAGCCAGGAAGGGAAGGGAATTTGTCCCCCATGGGTATCACCTGCAAGTATAAGCACATCTTGATCAAATACAAGGTCAAATATTAAAGGGCTATGACTAAGGATTATGGATGGAGTCTTTTCTTCTAAGAATCTTATTCCTTCATTAGTCATATAATTGAATTCTGCTTCCGGGTCACTTCCCCCGAGCCAGGCATATCCATCTGGAAGGCTGACTTGCTCAATTTCATTTCTCAGAAACCTGACTTTATGCCGTTCTGTGAACTTTCCACTTCCCTGTTCATGACAAAAAAGGCAGCTCTTTCTTGAAGAGCTGTAATCGTAATCTCCCATCACGGCCCAAACCCCTATTTTTGCCTTTAAGCTGGAGAGGAAGGTTAATGCCGGTTCATAATCGCCACCCCATCCTACATAATCACCGGTAAGAAAAATCAGGTCAGGCTTAAGATCATCAAGGATTTTTAAAATCTTTTTCTCTCGTTTCCCGATTTTGATAATATGCAGATCGGATAGATGAACGGCTATTTTATCTTTTAAAACTTTATTTATTCCGGCTCCCTTAATCTGTAAATGATGGACATCCACTTGATAAGGCTCGATCCAGATACCATATATTAGTAACATTAAAAGAGTTACAAGTAATACCAAGAAGGTAAGCTGCTTTTTATTTATCATTTTTATCGCGCTCTAAGCTTTGCAAACACCTTTGTTTATATACAGTGATATTGAATGTTACAGGTTGTTTAAAGCATAATTTTTATTGTTTGCTTTGGAAACCCCGTGCTTTGACGGGGTCGCAAAAGGAAAGCGTAAAACAAAGCCACCCGTTTCACGGGTGGTAGTTTACTACCGTGATGCACCGCGCTGTGCGCGGGGAGCATCACTTAAGTATAGGTTGAGATAAGGTGATTTACCAGGTTATATTAAGTTTATCTATCTTGCGGTAGAGCGAGCGGCGTGATAATCCCAGGATAGCCGATGCTTTCACCTTATTGCCGCCGGTTTTTTTCAGAATATTGCCGATATGTTGTTTTTCAACTTCTTCCAGGCTTAAATCATCTCCATAGGAAATGCTACTCTTTATGAATCCGGCAGACTTTTGCAGTTGTTTAGAAATATCCAGGTCTGCGATATAATCTTTTGCCCCTAAAATAGCAGAACTTTCAATGACGTTTTGCAACTCCCTCACGTTACCCTCCCAGGTATGGTTCATCAGGAGTATTTGGGCTTTCCTGGATATCCCCTTGATATCTTTATTAAACTTTTTATTAAATTGAGAAAGAAAATAGTGACAGAGGAGGGGGATATCTTCTTTGCGATCCCTTAAGGGGGGGAGATGGATCTCCACCACATTAATCCTGTAAAAAAGGTCTTCCCGGAACCTTACATCTTTTACGGCTACGCGCAGGTCTTTGTTAGTTGCTGCAATTACCTGGACATCTATAGTAATCTCCTCTGGTGAGCCGATACGTCGTATCTTATGATCTTCAAGTACCCTGAGGAGTTTTGCCTGCAAAGGGATTTCCATCTCACCTATCTCATCTAAAAAGACAGTACCACCGCTGGCATATTCAAAAATGCCAAGCTTAGAATCAGTGGCGCCTGTGAATGCACCTTTGACGTGTCCAAAAAGTTCTCTTTCTAATAAAGACGCTGGAAAAGAGGAGCAGTTACAGGGAACAAATCTGCTCTTTGCTTTTGGACTTAACTGATGAAGAGCCATGGCAACCATCTCTTTACCGGTTCCTGTCTCCCCTGTAACCAGTACTGTGGTAAAATGTTTTGCTAAACGCTTCAATAAAGTAAAGCTTTCAAGCATATAAAGATTTCTGCTGATCATCCCCTGAAAGGTGTAGCGTTCTCTTATCTCGCGTTCTAATATCCCGGTCTGTTGGCGCAGATCTTTATATTCTGCTACATTATTCAAGGATGCTAAAATATTTCTTAGATCATCTGGTGGACTGATACAGTCGGTAGCTCCCAGTTTAACCGCTTCTACCGCAATATCACGGGAAAAACGGGGTGCAGTGAGTAAAACTTCCACCCTTTGATCAAAATCCTTGATTTCTATAAGAAGCTTCAAAAATGTCGAATTAGTAGTGGGTGATTGTTGGAATACAATCAAGACAATCTCTATATTTTCTTTGCTTATCAGATCAAGGATTCCTTCAGTGTTTTGGGCACAAAATACATTCAACCCATTTTTTTCAAAGAAATCTTTTTGAACTGCTTGATGGTCTGGGTTCTCACTTACTATGAGCATAGTGGTCTGGCAATTCATGGCTGGGGCTCCTTTGGATTTATGAACGTGGATGGTACTGATTGTGAATCTTTTTTAATCTTTCTGTAGTAACATGGGTGTATATTTGGGTAGAGGAGATATCTTCGTGACCGAGCATCATTTGAACAGATCTTAGATCAGCTCCTCTTTCCAGAAGATGGCTGGCAAAAGAATGTCTCAGGGTATGAGGTGTAATATTTTTCTTTATGTCAGCAGCCAATGCATATTTTTTTATAAGTTTCCAGAAACCCTGACGGGTTATAGATTTATTGCTTCTGGTGGTAAAAAGATAATTATTTTGTTTATTCTTGAGTAAGATCGGCCTGGCGTTTTCGAGATATTTTTTAATCAGATTTTGAGCTACTTCCCCTATGGGAACTAATCTCTCTTTTGATCCCTTACCATAGGCGATAAGATAGCCAGCCTCCAGGTTGATATTATTAAGAGGGAGTGAAATAATTTCAGATACCCTGAGGCCGGTTGCATAGAGTAATTCTAAAAAGGCAGCATCTCTTAGACCAAGAGGTGTGTTCCTGTCTGGAGTTTGCAGCAACGACTCGACTTCTTCCATATTTAGAACCTGCGGCAGTTTTGACTCACGTTTAGGAGTTTCGATGTTTAGTGTGGGATTGCTTTTAATATGATGGTCTTCAGTTAAAAACTTGTAGAACATTTTTATGGATGACAGGTTTCTCGCGATACTCCGATTGGACAGCCCTTCTTTTTTTAGTGTGGCTATAAATGATATGACAGTTAAATCGGATGTTTTGTTGATATCTTTAATGTCTTTTGTGGAAAGGTATTCTAAATATTTAATTAAATCTCTGCTGTAAGAATCAAGTGTATTGGGAGACAGACCTCTCTCAACAACAAGATAGTTCAAAAATTGATCAAGCAGATATTCCATAAAAAAATTACCCAATCAGTAAACGTAAGGCATAAAAAATTGACTTTGCTTTTCTCCCTCACTGAAATATTGGAGTGGTGGAGTAACGGATGTCTAGTGAGCTAACTTTTTTGCTTTCGCAAGTGAAGTGAGAGCCCTGTTGACAGGGAGATCAATACCCATCTCTTCTGCCATAGTGACCACTTTTCCGTTGAGCGCATCGATTTCAATTTCTTTACCGCTCCTTTTATCCTGTAGCATTGATGAAAAGTGGTCGTAGGTTGCTGGAATGAGATGTTCAAAAAGATCAACAATATATGCATCAGCTCCTTTCCAATCAACCAATACACCTTTTTTGTGAATGACTGTGAATAATTCTCTTATAATATCTTCCATAATTTTTTTTGTATAGCGGTTTTCAAGAAGTCTGCCGTAATTTACCTCGAGCAGGCAGCTTAAGGCGTTTAGGGTACCGTTATATAATACCTTGCCCCAGATAAATTTTTCGATCTCTTCCGTACTTGTGGTGGGAATGCCGGAATTGTCAAATAGCTTCGCGATCTCTTTAACTTTTTGCAGGGGCACCCCATCTTTTAGTGAACCGAGAACAACTTTATCTGCGTAAACGGTAACCTTAACACGTGCTGGTTCTATCAGTTCGGCCCCGAATATTACGCGGCCACCGATAGCTTTGTCCTTTCCCAATATTTCTGCAATGGTTTCAAGATTGCCTAAGCCATTTTGAAGAGAAACGACAGGACATGATTTCCCAAAGATGCGAATATAGTTATTAATAATTTCTTTTGTGTCATAGGATTTGACGGTTAGGAGGGTGAGGTCAAATGATCTTCCTTCGGATTGTACGACTTTATTTAAACTGCTGTAACCTCTAATATTAGTAAGGTGATGCTTACCCCAGATGCCTTCAATATGAAGGCCTTTTTTATTGATGGGATTGATACAATGCTCCCTTCCAAAAAGTGTTACCCCGTTACCACTTTTAGCCAAAAAACCTCCAAAGACAGAACCTATGGCACCGGCTCCTAACACCAGTATCTTCATGGAACCTCTAATTTGAAGACATAGAGGACAAAGAGATAATCTTGACGACTTCGTAAAAAGTCCATCTGCTGCGTTGCGCTTCATCTTCAGTCATTCCGGCGTACTCCTAAGTACGCCTCATTCCTAAAGATTCTCGCGCCTTGCATCTGGAGCTTTTTACTGTGTCGTCCAGTTAAAGACTTTTTACGGGAACATCAATCTTGAATTAATAAGAAAAAAAACATTATCCTCACCTTTTGTGCAACTGAGGTTACTTAAGTTTGCTCTTTCCCGCAAAAAATATTTGATATTACTAAAACTCTTGTTCCAAGATATCATAAATTATGATAATAGACAAGAACAAGAAAGATAGAAAGAAGAGGGGACAGGGATTTCATTAGTGTCTTGGGAAAAAGATGATAGACACTGGATGTTAGATGTTGCGGATAGATTGATTATGAATCAAGTAGACATAGTCGCTTACTAATGAGCATTTTATGAGAGGAGTAAAAGTTATGAGTTCTACTCAGGAGTTTAAAAAAAAGATCCTTTGCATAGGAGCAGGTTACGTGGGTGGTCCAACAATGGCGATGATTGCCCATAAATGTCCTCAGTATAAGGTTACAGTGGTTGATATCAACCAGACTCGAATTGCCCAATGGAATTCTGAAAACCTTCCCATTTTTGAGCCTGGCTTGGATGAGATTGTAAGATCCAGCCGGGGTAGAAACCTCTTTTTCAGTACAGATATCGAAAACAATATAAGGGATTCCGAAATTATTTTTGTAAGCGTCAATACGCCAACTAAAACTTTTGGTGCAGGTGCAGGAATGGCAGCTGATTTACAGTATTGGGAGAAAACAGCTAGAGAGATACTTAACTGTGCTAATTCACCCAAGATAATTGTAGAAAAGAGCACGCTTCCAGTTAAGACAGCTTTAGCAATGGAAAGAATTCTAACTTCAAATGATAACCGAGAGCAGTTTGAAGTCCTCTCCAATCCAGAATTCCTGGCTGAAGGAACGGCTGTAAAAGACTTGGAACATCCGGATAGAGTTCTCATCGGCTCCCATGAAACTGAAAGTGGTTTAAAAGCGAGAGAAGAATTGGTGGATATTTATGCCAATTGGGTGCCAAGGGAACGCATCATAACCTCTAATATCTGGAGCAGTGAGCTTTCCAAACTAGTAGCCAATGCCTTTTTGGCCCAAAGGATATCTTCCATAAACTCTATTTCTGCCCTCTGTGAAAAGACAGAGGCAGATATAAATGAGGTAGCCAGGTCAGTAGGGATGGATAGCCGGATAGGAAACAGATTTTTAAATGCCAGTGTCGGTTTTGGCGGTTCCTGTTTCAAAAAGGATATTTTAAACCTTGTATACCTTTGCAATCATTATGGCCTTAACAAAGTGGCTGATTACTGGGAAAGTGTAATTGCAATTAATGACTACCAGAAGGAACGTTTTGTTATCAATATGTTGAATGCTATGTTTAACACATTGGCTGGGAAGAAAATTTGCCTTTTCGGTTTTGCCTTTAAGGCTAATACAGGAGATACAAGAGAAAGTCCTGCTGTATTTATCACAAAGAAACTGTTAGAAGAAAAAGCTCAAGTGGTAATTACTGATCCAAAGGCATTGGGAAATGCGCGAATCGAACTGAAAGGGATAGACGAAAAGGTGTGGTATGAAGAAAATCCCTATAAGGCTGCTACTGGCTGCGATGCAATAAGTGTTATGACTGAATGGGAAATATATCGTGGTCTGGATTTTAAGAGAATTTTCGAGTCCATGGTAAAACCTGCCTTTATCTTTGACGGAAGAAATATACTTGATCATAAAAAGCTTTTTGAAATTGGGTTCAATGTTTATCCTATCGGCAAACCTGCGCTTACCCATTTTTAACTTTTGTGGTGCAAATAGTATTGATGAACTCGTAAAAAGTCGGAAATTAGGCGACACAGTAAAAAGCTCCAGATGCAAGGCGCGCAAACCTTTAGGAATGAGGCGTACTTAGGAGTACGTCGGAATGACTCACCCTGTTAAATAATTGATATGTAGCATTTCACCCTTCCAGTTGACTAGCCCTGCCTCATATTCAGAGGTGGCACTGGATCGAACTCAATTTAACAGGGCAGGGATGAAGCGCAACGCAGCAGATGGACTTTTTACGAAGTCGTCAGTATTTATTCAATGAATAAGAAAAATAATAATACCATCTTACTTATCAATCCCTGGATCTATGATTTTGCTGCTTATGATTTCTGGATAAAACCAATTGGCCTATTATATATAGCGAGTGTCCTTAGAAAAAACGGGTATGATGTCTATTTCATAGATTGCCTTGATAACACGTCCCTAGAGATGATGGGGGAAAAGGGGATAAA
>JAZFSJ010000557.1:0-2636 GCA_036446115.1 Thermodesulfobacteriota bacterium
AGTCTCTATCGTAGTGTTGAATGGATTTAGTGGGATGGAGATTGATCACTTATGGTAGCAGGTTAAACTATTTGGTATGATTCCTGACATACAATATATCTTTGGAACTAAGCGTCAAGATAAAACATCTCTGTTACCCTAAAGAGATGTTTTTGACTCTAGGGTATCCCTGTAGTACTATCGAGTTCTTGCCTTATCATGCAAGTCCTGATTTAGTCAATACCAGCGTTCCTCGTTTACACGACGGATATCATAATCAGATGTTTAACGGGTTATTGTAATGTCACAATAAATTGACATTAATAATTTATTCCCACACATCTTTTGGAGACTTCGAAGGCCTATGAAAATTTACGGAAATTTTGAGGGTGCATACTCATGGAAAAATGGGACCTCTAGGCCAATATATTGTAGATACTTTCCCTCTTCCGTGCATCCATCGCTGGCTAATAGGAACTAACCATTTCTCACAAGATGGTATGCACGAACCTGCGTTTTATCTGATTCTATCCTTTTCTTGTCTATGGTAGCATCATACTCTTCTCCGCTCTTCCAGATTCCATATATGGTGGCCAGTATGCTTCTAGCCACGGTCAATTTAGCCCGGTGAGAGGGAATCCCCTTCTCGATAGTTAATCTTAAGTACTGCCGTCTGAATTGGTTATCTTTTGCAATAATGGCAGCCTCAGTTGCCTGTTTGAGTCCATTTTTGAGAAGGCGATTATAATTGCGGGTCAGACTCCTTGAATACACTTTTTCTCCAGAAGCTCTCTCCGCCAAACCAAGACCAGCATACATCCAGAGTTTCTTCTTATTCGCAAAGCGATGGGGATTTTCCACGATCGCTGATATCGTCGCGGCATGGACAGTACCGATTCCCGGAATCTTCTTGAATCTCTTTATTTCTGGATACTGTTTGCTTTGCTTGCGGATATGTCCTAAGAGTTCTTCCTGAACCTCGTGAACCTGGTCAAGTTGCCGCCATAATCCCTCTACCATAACCTGCACCACCTTGTTTTGTGGAAGCTTCTTTTTCCATTCATTTCTGAACTCAGCAGAATAAACAGTCTTTCCACTGCACTTTATTCCCTCCTGTCTGAACTTCCCTTTCAGTTGATTCTTAATCCGCGTCTGGCTCTTGACGGTAGAATGATATATCATAACAAGTTCTCTGAATCGTCTCCGGTGACCAATCGGATGATGGATCTCTTTGATATATCCACCTCTGGCCAGCTGTGCCAACTTGGCTGCATCTATCTCATCGTTTTTCTGCCCTGCCCGGCCGATCCAGCGATTTATTTTGGGATCGGTGATAATAAGTTCTTCCCCATAATCACTGCAGACCTCTAATAACCAGCTTGCAAGGGTTCCCTCCTCTATGATTATCTTCCTTGGTTTAGGAATGCTCTTAACAAATTCCATTAATCCTTTGACACCCGTATTCATCTTCTGTTTCTTGGTTTCGTGCCCTTTCTCATTTACAACTGCACAGTCCAATGTAGAAATATGACAGTCACATCCAATATAATTCATTGGGTACCTCCTCTCTGAAAGGTTACATTGATCAGGTTTTCCTATTCAATGTATATCAAACCTTTATGTTAGAGAGATACCCTTAGTTCCATATTCTCATGGGGTGTGATCCTGGGGTCTGGTTATCATCCCAAGGTGGGATTTGAGAATCAAAATATTTGTTAAAGTAATTTAGAGATTACCCGATATAGAGTACTATGAAACACTGGGAAAATTTACAGTAATCACTTTATATCAAAGGAGATTCCTATGAAAAAGTTACAAGGGCTTTTTTGTGTAGCTATCATTATTACTGCCTTGGTTTTGGGAGGTGCAACAGCTAACCGTGTGCATGCAAATTCCCTTAACCCCCTTGCCTTGCTGGATGTCAATGGTTTACCTGCTGTGGTAACTGATAGTAATGACAACGTGACGATTACCTGGGGTTATCTGGGTCTGAGAAATATACCGGGCATAATGGCAAAGAGGTACAACTCTGCGGGGACCCCCATTGACAATGTGGGATTTTGGGTAAGTTCGCCCTTTGCCGCCCCGTCTCTTCTTAACTATGACCCGGATATTGCCACTGATAGTTCCGGTAATTCGATAATCGCCTGGTGTTCTTATGAATTTTCCTCACCTGCCAAGAATATACAGGTTGTCTACAAGAAGTTAAGCCCCCCTACCGCAACCAGCAGTTTAGATGCGGCTCCTGCGATTCGTGCCATTTCTCCTCAGCAGGACGAGGAAGAGATCAATTTACTCAATATCCCTTTTGCCCCGGTTGTCGCTGTTGACAGTAGTGATAACATTGCTATTGCCTGGAATTACTATGATTTTGAAAGTGGTGAAAATGGTATTCTGCTTACGGTAATAAGTTCCAGCGGAACTGCGATTGACCCTGTTACGGTGGTGAGTAATGTTCCGGTAACCACGCCTACAAACAGTTTACAAGAGTCATCTCTTAATGGAAGTGGAAAAGAGAAAGTGGGGGTCACCCCCTCACAAACAACACCTACCGCTACCCTTTACTATGCCCCGGCAATCGCTTTTGGTGGTGATGGTAATATCGTCATTACTTACACCGGAACCGGAATGCTGCCTTGGGTTGAGGATGAAGCTGA
>JAZFSJ010000558.1:0-2386 GCA_036446115.1 Thermodesulfobacteriota bacterium
GCGTTGTTTGAGTCGAACACTACCTTTTCCTTCTCAGACCGCATCTGGTCGTTACACTGATAGCCGGTCATGTCTTTAGCCGCGAATCCAGCTCCGATCTCTACACACTTCACTGCCCCAATGCCCATCAGTTTGCCCAGCTCACCATCAAGCTTGGCGAAGACCGGCTCGCCCACACCCGCAGGCATCCCCATAACAATAACCTCAACCAGGCCGCCAGCGGAATCTCCGGTGGACGAAATCTGGTTGCACGCCGCCACCATTGCGTCGGCAGCTTCGATATCAGGACAGTTGAGCACCGGGTGGACTTTATACTTTTCTCTTATTTTTGCGTCGTCAAATGGAGGCGTTTTTCCGCGTATCTCGTCAATCTCTTTTTCCACCTGCGTCAGAACAGCCATTTTTTCAAGAAATCGCATGTTCGGGGTTATCCTGTCCTTAACGTAGATCTCCTGGTAGAAGGGATCGTAGTCGTGGCGCATCCGCTTGTACGAGTCGGTCGATTCGATAGCAGTATCTGAGTCGATACCCGGGCAATGGACACCGGCCAATTCTTTGACGTAGGAAACTACCCGTATGCCCAGATCCCCGAGTATTCTCTTGGCCACATACCCGGCTGCCACTATAGTAGAAGTATATCTCCCGCTGAATATCCCCGCACCAATCGCATCATCAGCCGGCCCATATTTCATAAACGAGGCATAGGAAGCATGCCCGGGACGAGGGGTACGATTCGTGTCCTGGTATTGCTTTATATGTATGAAATGCCGATCCAGGTTGGGGATCAGGATGCACAGAGGTGTTCCGTTAGTAAGATTGCGATTGCCCGCGTCTTCGACTGTATCCGCGGCATTGACTCCTGCGTAGATCACCGGCAGATCCGGTTCTTTGCGCGGGGAAGAGAGCTCGTCAGCCCCCGGCTTCCTCAGCAGCAGATCACCGTAGATTTCCTGTTCGGTCACCGCCATTCCTGCAGGAACCCCCTGGATTACCGATGTGAGCCCTTCCTGGTATGACCCACCCGCCACTGTCACTTGAAAAAACCTACCGATATGACACCCAATCATATAGAACTCCGTTCAGATGAGAATTAAGTAGTTGTTCCGGTTAGAAAATTATTAATAAGCAGTCCTTTTTGAAGGGGTAAGTATAAGAATTTTCCTCTTGTGTGTCAAACAAAATATGATCACAAGATACCCGCCTGGATTTATGTAATCTTTCGGAGATTATGGTAATATCAATATTTTTGTACTTTGTTTAGCATGTAATACTTTTAGATAAAGCAGGTTCACTCATTTTTCAGAAAGCCCAACTCATCCATTTCCTTGCATACAAATGTTAAACCTAGCTTTTCAAGCTGCTCTTTTTTCTGAAGGCCGGTCTCTACATCCCATCCCCTTAGGTTGTAATACTCGTCTTTCATACGCTCAAAATCGTTGCGGTCCATTGTCTTTCCCTTGCGGGTAATGATTTCATCTCCTGATCCTGGAAATTCTAAGTCCGGGTTAAAGAGGCCAACCATCCCTTCCTCAGTCTCTATGGGTTCTGTAAAATTGAATTCTCCTATGGTATCATCTTTCCTCCCTGCTTTTCCCTCACGTCCCATAATTGCCCTCTGGAGATTGAACGATCGCTCCCCCATCCGGTAGTAATCATCCTCACCCATCTCTTTTCCGGTTACTGCGCTGAAGAGTTGTGGGACTAAAGTAGGATCCCCCATGTGATCTTCGCGCTGGTCCGTATCCAGTAGAGGATAGAAGCGATCGCAGGCTACCATGCTCTCCTTGGCATGCTGGCGATTTTGTATCATGAAGGCTGCCTCGGCTTTCCCCTCACAGGTGGTAAAATCTACCGCTTTTTCATTGCCCCATGCCCGCTTCGCGATCTTTCTTAAATCCTCCGTGGCAAGAGAAGACATGCTCCCTCCAGTAGTGTGCCAGAGCATCCACTTTAACACAGTAAAGCTGAATTCATGGAGCTGGATAATGGGATTTCTCGCCTCGGTAGCATAGAAAAGCGCATTGGTTAAAAATACCCTGCCTCCGTATGAATCGTTCACATATCCTGAGGGGGTGACACGACGCCGTGCAACTTCCTCTGCTGCTTTTCCCTTTTCCATTGAGGCTCTTAGGGTCCCCTGAGCAAGCAGTTCGCCAAACCCTTTTTGTTTAACGATTCGGTCAACCAGGGCTTCGATGAACTCAAGGCTCCCGATTTTGGAAAGGGGCAGGCCTGTTTCATCTTCAGTGAGCGCTCCCTGTTTAAAACACTCATAAAGCCAGTAAATAATGTTACTTATTTCTGCTGTGCACAATCCATAGCGGTCACACAAAGAAGTTGCCAAAAAAGGATTTTCCGTTGCCTCACCATGGTAAAGCTGGTCCCA
>JAZFSJ010000559.1:0-2123 GCA_036446115.1 Thermodesulfobacteriota bacterium
TGTATACTGTCATCTCAATCCTTATATAAATTAAATAATTCTTTATCTTTTTAGTTGGGTAAACGAACCCCGTGAAATAAAGGGTTTATGAAAGTGGTGATACTTTTCTTATGTGACCTCGCGTGAACCACGGGGTTTATAAAGAAAACAATATAAAAATCTGGTTATGCTTACACATTTTGTAACCGATACTACTTTTAACCCAGATTTTGCAGTAGACGTCGTGGCGAGGCGTAGAAAACAGCAGCGAAACGAGCAGTTGGAGCGATTTGTAGCTTTCAGCTAGCCCCCAATAGATGGTTTCTGCAAATTCTTGGTTTATAGTAAAAGTACTACTACTTTTCCATAAGAAGGCCGTAATCTTGAAAAACAATCTTGTTAACCTTTTATTTTTTTTCCTGTTTATCCTCATTGCTGCCACTGCTGCCTGTAATGGAATAGTCACCCATAAGCTGGTGCTACTTTTCACAGGAGACACCTTAGGGATTATTGAGCCATGCGGGTGAAGTGAAAATTGTGTGGGCGGTCTTGCCCGGCGAGCCAGCTATATTGAGTCGTTTCAGCGACAAAAAATGAATGTTCTGGTGCTCGATGCGGGAAATGTGTTCTCATCTCCTGGACTGCATGGACAAATTAAGGCTGAAATAGCACTTGAGGGTATGCAGATGATGTCATACAGCATGTTCAATCTAGGTTATAAGGATTTTGTTCACGGACTGGATTTTCTCTCAGACTATACTGACCAATTTTCCGTCCCAACCATCAATGCAAATGTTATCTATGAAGCTACAGGAGAAAACATAACAGAACCGTACAGAATTATAAAAGCTGGCTCTTTAAAAGTCGGGTTCATCGGAGTGGTAGCAAAGAGTTATGGAGATGAAATAGTGGATGCCACCTCGGACCATGCAAGAAAAGTTACGGTGCTGGATGAAATGACGACCTTACAAACGCAGATCGATGCGATTAAAAACGAAGTTGACGTCATTATTGTACTTGCCAGTGTGGGTCTAAAAAAGTCAATCACTATGGCCAATGAGATGGAAGGGATTGATGTAATTATCTGTAGCGAGGGGAAAGACATAATAGATGAGTATCTGTTCTATAACGGCGTCTATATCGTCAAGGCAGGATATGATGGAACACACATAGGAAATTTAACTTTAAATTTCAATATAACTAAGAACATAGTTAATGTGGACTCAACCACCGTTGAATTAGACAGCTCTTTTCCCGACCATGAAGACCTAGAAGACTTAATGGACAAGTATCACGAGCGTCTGGAAGAGCTCAAAGATGAACTGCTCAATAGGGAACAGGAAGATCCAGATACAGGTTGGTATTATGCGGGCTCATCTGCATGCTCAGAATGTCATACCAGCCAATGCAGTCAATGGAATACTACAGCTCATGCTGACACCTTCATTGTGCTGATAGACAACGATCAGGAATACAACATGGATTGTATTTTCTGTCATACCACAGGATGGGGATATACCGGGGGATTTATCATCTCCGATACAACTCCTGAGATGGAAGAGGTTCAGTGCGAGATGTGTCACGGCGCAGGCGGAGAGCACATTGCAACAGGAAATCTCACTTTCGAGACTATTTCCAAAGTAACCTGCATAAAATGTCACACAGAGAAAACCAGCCCCGATTTTGACTATTACAGCTATTATTCAGCCATAGGACACTGATCTCCTGGAAACAGATAAATACTACACCGATCCAGAAAGTTCTATGTTTAGAATAAAGAACTAATAAAACGAAAGGTCAAGTATCCAAAAAAAACAATTAGCAAAACACAGAAAATTACATTAATTACTATCGCAACTGCTCTCCACTTAGATGTGCCTTTACTTGCCATCATTATCCCTTTTTTATCCTTCTCTAAATCTTCCCTGCGCCACTGCGTCATAAGCCAATCAACAATCACCCAGAATGATTTTTGTTCTTTGATGTAACCCTGACACTGTTTAATCTTTTTTGATTAGTTATCATATAGCACTTTTTCTCACAAAAATCCAAATGAGAACTGATAAAAACTTTCTTCCCTGGTTTGGACTAAGGATGATAGTGAAAAGTGATGTTGATCAATGTTTTAGATGGGTTTGCTGAGG
>JAZFSJ010000560.1:0-4127 GCA_036446115.1 Thermodesulfobacteriota bacterium
ACCACCCGTGAAACGGGTGGCTTTGTTTTTGCGGCCAAAGGCCGTTAAACAAAGGAAGCACGAAAGTGCTAATGTTTCCTTTTGCGACCCCGTGCAAAGCACGGGGTTTCCAAAGCAAACAATGAAGCGCAGGATTACATTATTCCATGCATCATTGAAGAGGATGCCTTTCACCTGAACAGAGAAAGACTTGGGCACGATTGATACAAAAGATTTATGAAGTTGCCCCCTCAACCTGCCCAAAGTGCCAAGGCTCTATGAAGATTATCTCGTTCATAGAGCGGAAAGATTTAATCAAAAAGAGATTAAAACACCTCGGGCTTTCCCGCCTTCCCGGCCAGGGAGCGCAGCCAGGGAATCTCAGAAAACGTAGTATTCCGCAGGAATCAAATACCATCGCCCAAGATACATGCCCCACCAGGAGATCTCCACACAGGTTATTCTGATTCACAAATCCCATCTTGGGATGATGACCAGACATCAGTATCACACCCCATATCTTGTGCACTCCCTTCTTCCCACTAAAAACTCACACTGCCATAAAAGCAATAAATTTGAGGGTGATAATATAAAAAAGTGGGGGCAGTAATTTGGCCCCCGCTATTTGACAAAAACAAAATAATAAGTTACACATTCAAAGAATATTTACTTCTTTAAAAAGAAGGGTTTTATGAACACAGTATACAAAAAAGCAACAATTAGGAGAAGTTGGAAAGCCTGTATTCCAATTTTATTTTTTATCACTAGCTCTTTAAATGTTAATTGCTATGCACTCGATCCTCCTCCTATTACCCCCGTTGATGAATTTTTCGTTGAAAACTCAAACGGTATTCCACCCATACCTGACGATTGGCATCTAGTCGTAGATGGTGCCGTTGAAACTTCCTTGTCTCTCAACCTAGAGGAACTGATGCAATATCCCCCAACAACTATAATGGCAACCCTAGCGTGCAATGTTCCTTTTCCATCAACTTCTCTTATTGGCAATGCCAACTGGACCGGGGTATCCCTCAATACTATTCTTGGAGAAGCTAATCCACTAAGTACGGCACAAACAGTTTTCTTCTATGCTGTTGATGGTTATGCTATCAATTTTAGTTTACAAAGTTTGCTGCAGAGGAATGACATCATCCTAGCATATAATATGAATGGAGCTACACTTCCCATGGAACAAGGTTTTCCCATAAGATTGGTTTTGCCAGGATCAAAAGGGTATCAATGGATGCAATGGGTAGAGCGTATTGAAGTTAAAACATCTCCACCAACTGGTACTTTTCATCTTTTTCCCTTACATGCCAAGATGCTTAAACCAAAGGTTGGAGATACTACTATTCTGCTTGGCACACAGATCATTCACGGTTTTGCATTTGTTGCACAGGGAAGGGAAATTATCAACGTTGAGATAAGCACTAATGATGGCATAACATGGGAATCTGCCGAGCTACTTAATTATTTCGTGCCAAATGCTTGGAAACATTGGGAATTCATTTGGGAGGTTTCTCAGGTGGGAACATACCAAATCTTTGCGCGTGTAGAAGATGATTTGGGGAATTTCCAACAAGAAGCCGGTCAATATGGATGGAGGGGACTTCGTATTAATATTGCCGTGGATTATGATACTGATGAAGATGCAATACCTGATTCAGAAGATAATTGCCCTGATCTTTCTAACCCTGATCAAAAAGATTCAGATGGTGATGGTATAGGGGATGCCTGTAATATGTGTCCAGTGGAGAAGATATATGGGCAATACTCAAAAGAAGCAGGGTTCCTAAGATATGTCCGAAAGAACATACTAAGCCAGACACCAGAAGGTGGAGAGATAATAAAGTTATATTATGAGTGGAGTCCTGCTATTGTTAAGGAAATGGAAGAGGATGAAAAGTTCAAAGAATATGTGAAGGAAATGATTGATGGGGTTTTAAAGTTGATTACGGCAGAGGCAGAATAGATTACTCATTTATTCAGTTCTAAATCTTTTTTCAACTCATCAGAGTTGTTAACATTGTTGTCTTGGGTCATTTACTTCCCTCCATTTTTCTGAGAGCTTTAATAATAAATCGTTATTTGGTGATACTTATAAGGCAGCGATACTATTATCTGCCTATTTTATATGGAAAAGATATTCAATTTAATTTAACAAATCACTTTGTAGATTATTCTTTATTCCCATCTTTAATTGTTTGCTTTAAAAACCCCGTACTTCACACGGGGTCGCAAAAGGAACCATTAACACTTTCGTGTTTCCTTTGTTTCACGGGTGGTAGTTTACTTAATTAGGGTGTGCGGGGAGCATCACTTAATAAGGATTGAAATAATTTTAAAGGTATATTATAATACATATGCATAAGTGATACTCGTTAAATACCCCTTATTATACTTTAATAAGCTTAATTATGCTTAAGCAAACTAAATTAAAATTGGGTATAATAATAGTCTTAAACTAATAATAAACCATTATTATTTAAACACTTTTTTTCTGATTTGCCCTTCAGCTTAGTCTGTGTAGTAAAATATCATATTGTACCAGCAATCACAAATAAATCGATAAGTTATTGAAAAATATATTATTTATTAAAATCTAGTTATGGGAAACATCCTCTCCTTTCAGTTGTTAGGCTTTTCTCCCTAGTTCCTCATAACCGGTTAAAAGGTATTTTAAAAAAATCTTTTTTATAGCTAGCCTAAAGTTTTTTAATGTGCTAGTATTTGAAGGCTGGTTATGGAGCAAGTCCCTCCTTGTTAAGGCATTGATTTTTTGGTATGCCATCCATGACCAGCTTTTTTTTTATCATTAATAGTGACGGCTCTATAAAAAGCCTGGCCTAGCTCGGGCAAGGTGGGCAGGCGGCCAAGCCGAAGCGCCCCTAATGACTTCTCATTCCTAAAGATTAACACGCTTTGCATCTGGAGCTTTTTGATTTAAGTCGTCTGTTGATGACTTTTTTACGAGTTCGCCAATAGTAGCATGTTGGGTAACTTGTTACTCATTTTGAGAGCCTTTAACCTTATAATTGTGTCAGATTTGAGGAAACCCCCTATACAGCCCTTCATCTTTTGCGCTCTCAACAGCTTCACTGTATTCCTGGTGTGTGATGCCCCGACTGATTTCAGGGTAATCAGAAGCTTTATATTCAGGCCGGTACTGGTTCATCACGTTGACGTAAGAATGGGGTGAAATCTCAGTGGCGATAAAGTGCATGAGTTCTCGGCTGTCTGCCAAACCGTTAGGCATTACCAGATATCGAATCAAGAGCCCTCTTTCAGCAATTCCCTCTGCATTAATTTGCAGGTCGCCTACCTGTCGGTGCATTTCTTTTAAGGCTTTTTTTACCACCTCTGGATAGTCAGGAGCTTGGGTATATTTCTCTGCCACTTCTTTTCTTGCAAATTTCACATCTGGCATGTATATGTCGATAATACCATCTAGCAAATGGATTGCCTCAAAGGTTTCATATCCACCACAGTTGTAAACTAAAGGAATAGTTAACCCCAGATCAATGGCGTAGGAAAGTGCAGCCATGATTTGTGGCAAATAGTGGGTTGGGGTAACGAAATTGATATTATGACATCCCCTTTTTTGTAGAGAATACATATATTCGGCAAGTTGTTCTGAAGAGATGGTCTTTCCATGTCCCAGGTGACTGATATCGTAATTCTGGCAGAAGATGCACTTTAGGTTGCAGTGGGTTAAAAAAATAGTCCCTGACCCTCTGTTTCCTACCAGGGGCGGTTCTTCACCAAAGTGAGGGAAGGCACTTGATATCATAAGTTTTTCACCTGCTTTGCAAAATCCCACTTCTCCATTTAAGCGATTGACACCGCATTGGCGAGGACAGAGTCTACAATTCTTTAAGATATCATTTAAGAGGTAAACCTTTTTTTTGAGTTCACTTGTTTTGTGAAGTTTGGTATAATGTGGGACACAATTCATTATTAATCTTTTTTTAAATTTTCCGATATGATAATTGCGATTTAATCTATATAATTAGTGTATCTTCGTCAATAGTAATTTATGAGTATTTTTTATAACCTGCTAGTGCTTTTTAGTAATAATAACTACTATGGAGGGGTCTAAACAAAAAAACTTAGAGTCCTCAGTATGCTTGTCGTTAAATCTTCTTGAC